>JAAYHC010000067.1 GCA_012735535.1 Bacillota bacterium | reverse complement strand
GGAGATGGACTTTTTTCAGCTTCTCCAAAAGTTCCGGGCTGCAAAAAGTGATGCTGGTCATATCGATGTACACCGAGCGCTTGATCCGCCGCCCGCCGGAGGCGTGCATGCCGCGCCAGTTGATAAAGGAGTCGGAGATCAGCGCATACGATGGTATGGTGGTAATGGTCTGGTCGAAGTTGCGTACTTTGACCGTATTTAAGGAGATCTCGAAGACGATCCCGTTAGCTCCGTATTTCGGCATCTCGATCCAGTCGCCGATGCGGACCATGTCGTTGGCGGCGAGCTGAATTCCGGCGACCAATCCCAGTAGAGAATCCTTGAAGACGATGCTTAAAATAGCGGTGGCGGCTCCGATACCGCTCAGGAGAATAACGGGGCTTTCGCCCATCAACGCGGCGATGGCGACGATGCCGCCGATGATGAAGCCGATGATCTTGACGATTTGAATATAGCCCTTGATCGGCCGGACTTTCGAGATTTCATAAGTCTGATAGATGTCGTTGACCGATTCGAGAAAGGCGCTAACCGTGAAGACCGCCACGATGCTGAGATAGGCCGAAACCAAGCGCTGTATCAGCGTGGTAAAGGTCGGCACCAAGGGGGCCAACGAATAAGTTAACATCGCCGGGACAATCAGCAAGATCCGGTGGAAGACCTTGCGTTCCAGCAGAAAGTTGTCCCACTTGAACTTGTTGTTGGTGATATAATGGGTGAGGATCCGCAGCACGATCGATTTGGCCAGGAGATTAGCCAGATAGCTGAGTCCAATTATCGCCAAGAGCTTTAAGATGTCGGCCAAGTACAACGCTGCGGTCGGGCTGAGCCCGTAACCGGCGAGCAGGTCGCGTAACATCTGATCACTTCCTCCCATTCTTAAACGTTTTTCGCCTCAGAGATAGGAGAATCCTACCTGAGTCCACCCTGACCGAAAAGCAAAAAAAGCACGCGCCCAAACAGGTAAAAGGAAATGTATGCCGAAATTGGCATAAATTGGGGAAATCTTATGTTGGGGGTTCAAGACCGTGCGTGTGGGGGACCTGATTGTCTTAGATCAGCGTAGTTACCTGGTTGATGATCTTATTGGCTGTCGAAAGGATGAAACCCTGTTCCTCGTACAAGTCAGAGAGGCCGACACCGGCCAGGTGATGCGGCTTAAACTTGTGTATGGCGAGCGCGGCTTGTTAGAGAGGGTCCATCAAGAGGCCAAGGCCCAGGCGCAACTCGGCTTACCGCAACTGCCGGAAGTTTTCGACTTGGGAGTGGACGAGGAGAAGTTTTGGCTGCTCTACGCCGAAACAGAAGGGTTGACCCTGCGCCAATGGCTGGCGGGGTTACCGGAGGAGGGAGAGGCGAGGGTAGAGGCTGCTTTACCGCTCTGCCTCAGTCTTTGTCAGGCTGTGGAGCGGCTCCATCAAAAAAAGTATTTCCATGGCGACCTCAACCCGGAAAACATCGTACTCGTCGGCCGGGGAGCATACCCGGCGAATATCCGCTTTGCCGATTTTGGCTTGTACAGCTTGACCAAGCAGCTCAAAACCGGGCTACAACAGTACTGGGCGCCAGAACGGGAACTCTGCGAACAGCCCGATGCGGAGCTGGTCGGGCCGAGGCTTGATCTGTACAGCGTGGGTTTGATCTGTATCGAGATGTTAACCGGCCGGCTGCCCGTGCGTTATGCGTATCGGGACGGCCTGGACTGGGTGAAATTTGAACGTCCCGGTGAGATCGTGCCCGGCTTTTCCGAACAGCTCGAGGCCGTTTTACTCAAAGCGGTCGCCTACCGGCCAGAACAGCGCTGTGCGTCGGTGGGCGCTTATCGCGCCGCTTTACAAAAGGCGCAAAAGCGCTTCGCAGCTGAGCGCCGGGCAGCCGCGCGAGCTGGTTCCTTCGCTTTCCGGTCCGGGCAGGCCCAGGCTGAAAGCAGTATGGGGTTGATTTTCCTCGTCTTCATGCTGATCTGTGTCGGAGGGTTCCTGATGTGGGAGCGGCCGGAGGAGGCGGGCCAGGGCGATCCATTCTCGGGCGAGCAGGTCGGGTCGGCCTCCGTGGAAAGCTCACTGCTTCTCGCTGAGCCGCTGGTCGTCATCAAGGAGATTGGGCAGCCGCCATACCCCGAACCCGATCCGGAGCCGGCGGTGGAAGGAACTCCGGAGTCCGAATCAGAGTTGGCGCCGGAACCGGAGCCCGCACCTGAACCTGAACCAAATCCGGAACCAAAACCAAAACAAGAACCGGTAGCACCGGCGGTGATCGCAGCGCTGCCAAAAGCGCCGGCGGTTTTAGCGGCGGAGGTGCCGGCTGAGCCGAGGCAAACCTAGTCTCTGGAAGATGCCGAACGCGCCGCGCAGTTGGCCAGGTATGAGGCGGCGGTCGAGCGATACCGGTCGGCGCTGCTCACCAGTGCGGAAAATCCTGATCACCACTATCGCCTGGGAACAGCGCTATATGCTTTGGGGGTGCTCCGCGAAGATTCGGCGTTAATCAGAGAGGCGCGGCAGGTCTTTACCTCCGCTTTTGAACTCGGAGCAGATCTAGTCGCTTGTGAATTGGCTTTTCGGGCTACTGAGCTGTGTTTAGCGGTGCTAGATGGGGGTCACGGGGCGGCAGCTCAGCTAGCCCGAATTCACCAGATGTTGCTCAAGGCGAAAAATCGCGTCTTAATTAAGGAAGCAGCCTACTACCGGGACTGGGTCTTCTTGGTGCTCCTCTGCCGCGAATACGAGCGGGTTCTCGGTGGGGCCGACGAAAGTGAGACCGCGTTTGCGCCGGCCACCGAACTGAGCCCCGCGCAGTGCGACTTCCTGGAGCGGCTGGCCGCAACGAAGCAGCCTGCGCTGCCGACCGACGAAGTTTTACACTTCCTGAGGCCAGACTAACGGCAAAAAGAGAAAAAATAGCAAAAATGGCCTTTACAACCACCAGGGAATTGGTTATAATACTTATCAGTAATAATAACTATTAGCGATGGAGGGAATATCGATGCTTTCTACTCACGGTTTACTCTTCTTTTTGATAATCGCGGTTCCTTTGGTGGTGGTTTCCTTCGTCAACACACTCGATTGGATTATGGCTCGCAAGCGGAAATTAGCCTTTGATTCGCTGGCTGTAACCAAAGAGTCCGTTCAAGCTATGGGCGTTTCCTATCTGGTCTTTGGACTGACGGTGGCGCTCGAGATTTTCTTGCTTACTGCCGCTTTTGGCGCAGTTTTATAAGCTAAACTG
>JAAYHC010000066.1 GCA_012735535.1 Bacillota bacterium | reverse complement strand
GCAACCCGGTAACCATAGCGCGCCTGCGCAGCAACAACACGGCAAGAGCTTTATCGGCCAAGTATAATCACCTCTTAATTAAAAGGCCATCTCCAAACCGAAGCCGAAGCCGCTAAATAAACCGTCCGACTTCCTGTCCCATCTGGTATAACCCAGGCTTAAAAACGCGGTCTCTCCGACACGATACTTTAAATCTGCTCGTAAAAGAGTGTTGATTTCATCTTGAAATTCAAAGGCCCGACCTGCGGCGTCCACAACAACTCGCCCCCGACCATATTGGCCTCTGATTCCAAGACCGAGACACCCCTCGCTAACTTGAACCGCAGGATTATCGAGATTAACATTGGCCATGGCTACAAACGGTGTTATTTTTCCAAAGGTATACCCAATATCCCCGCTGATATAGGTGTGCTTTTCGGTATTAGCCTTGACGCTAGCTTCTAATACACCCGCCGAGAAGATGATCCTGCCAAGATCCAAGCCGACCGCAAAGTCTGAATATACCCCATCTGCCGGAAACCCAACCCGCAATTGCATTGAAGGTCCGGCAAAAGCTACCGAGCCGGCAAATAATAGAAATAGCGATAATGCGACTAAAACCCTGATTTTCATTTCACACCTCCACCAGATGTTCTCTTAACCCATATATTTCCCATTCACGATCAAGCTCCTCTTTCATTGCGGTAAACTCAGCTCTGAGAGCGGTTTGGCAGTCATCAGTAATAACTTTTTACAAAATAGAACTAAACATGGAGCGTGGCTAGTGAAGGAAAGGAGGAAAGACAATAGCGCGCTCCATGTTTAGCTTAAAATGCGTTTATATTTCCGCTGCAGCAATCGCTAAGACCATTTCCGGACTGCCTAAAGCGGTGATTAAGGCTTGTACGACCTTCCGATCATATTTGTCCGCCTGTTTTAACTCTTTGATCGCTGCAGCCGGGGGTAACGCCTTGCGATACGGACGTTCGGCCGTCATAGCTTCATAAGTATCAGCTACCGCCACGATCCGGGCGAACAAACTGATCCGCCGACCTTTGAGAGCGCGCGGATACCCGGAACCATCTAATCTTTCATGATGGCTCCAAATTGCTTCAACAATACTCCGGTCATAACCGGCGACCCGCGCCATATTGGCGCCGATGGTGGGATGGAATTTGATCATTTCATATTCCCGTTCGGTTAGGCGCCATGGCTTCGCAATTATTTCTTTCGGGTAGGCAATTTTGCCCAGGTCGTGCAGTAGCCCAATCGTACGTAATTTGTTCAGCTCCGACTCTGCAAGCCCCAAAACCCGCCCGATCATTAGGCATAATCTGGCTACCCTAATCGCATGTTTCTCTGTCACCCGGTCCAGCTTTGCCAACGGCTCCAGATTATACAGTTGGTGCCCCGCTCCGTTCAACATGGCTAGAGCCTAAATCTCCGGACTGCGAGTTGCAACTGTTCAGCCATTTGTGCCAAGGCTTGAGCGGAGCCGGCAATTTCCTGGACAGAAGCATTCTGTTCCTCTGCGCTGGCCGAAATTTCCTGGGCACCTGCAGCGGATTCTTCGGCAGTAGCAGCCACAGAGGTAACCATTTTGACCATCTCCTCGCTGTTGACGGACAAGTGATGCGCCGCGTCATTGACCTCTTGAATCTGTCTCACGACTTGTTGGATTGAATCGATGATTGTAGCAAAGGCCGCACCGGTCTGGCCAATAGCTGCCTGGCCATTGGCGACCTCGACACTATTCCTCCCTTGAGCATCAACGGCTTTGTCCATTTCTGTTTGGATCTGGTCGATGAGCTCGGTGATTTGGGTAGCGGCCTCTCGGGATTGTTCGGCAAGCTTGCGAACTTCTTCAGCTACTACCGCAAAGCCACGACCCTGCTCACCGGCCCGGGCCGCCTCAATAGCTGCATTAAGAGCTAGTAGGTTAGTTTGGTCGGCAATGCCGGTGATTACCCCAATAATCTTTCCGATTTCCTGAGACATCGCGCCAAGACTGGTGATGGCGTTGCCAATCTGGGTGGATACCTCTTTAATGACCTCCATTTGGTCGGTAGTTTGCCGTATCAGCTCTCCTCCCTCATTGGCAACAGCGATCACCTGATCGGCGTATTGGGTCATCAGTTGGCTGGAGTTGGCTACTTGCGCAACTCTAGCGGAGAGGCCTTCGATCGCCTGCGACATATCCACACTGTCTTTAGCCTGTTGGTCCGCACCGCGTGCCATTTGGTTAACGGCCTCAACAACCTGCTGCGTTGCTTGACCAACCTCTTCCGAAGCCGCGGAGAGCTCTTCTGAAGCAGCAGCAACATTTTCGGCGGTATTGGATACTTGTCCAATTAATTCGGTCAGATTAGATATCGCCTGATTGAAAGCCCGAGCCATCCGTCCGATTTCATCCTGCGATTTAACTTCGACCGTCTGAGTCAGGTCACCGTCGGCAAGCGCCTCAGCAACTGCTTGCACCCGCAGCACCGGCCTAACGGTAACCAGAGCAAAGTAATAAGCAAAGCCGGATGCAATTGCCAATCCTAACAAGATAATCGCGATAATTATGTTGCGTAGCCTATTGACCGGAGCCAAGACATCGTCAAGATCGGCCACTACAGCTATCGACCATTTAGCAACCTCTACAGGCGCGTAAGCCATTAACTTTGACCTTCCGTTAATGCGATAAAGCTCCACGCCCTGCTCGCCCTGGACCATTCTAGCAATTATCGAACGGAAGGCATCATTGCCATCTTGCAAGGCCTGGGAATTACCGATGTACTTCTCTTCAACATGCGCCACCGTAATTTTAGTGCTGTCCACAATTACCCCATTACCGTTGATGCCGTCAACCTTCATCCCTCTGACCACGTCCTGGAGATAGCTGAGTTCCAGGTTCATGCCCAGCACACCAACGACTTCCGAACTTCCGGCCGGAATGATAGGTAGCACAATCGGCACTATATACTTGCCGGTTAATTTACTGCTAACCGGGCTGGCAACTATCATCTGTCTGGTTCGGATCGCTTCCCCGATATATGGCCGATTGGCAACATCCACAATTTCACCCATTGCTGTGCGAGCAGTGAGCGTTAAATCGACGACATAAAGATTCTCCCAGTTGGCATGGTTGGCGAAGACTCGGCTAAGGATTGGTTGTTGCCGCTGCCAGTCCATGCTTTGGATATCAGGTGTAGCCGCCAAGGCGGCTAATTCCTGTTTGATACCATTGATAAAACGATCTGCCACCCGGGCATTGGTTAAAGCGCTGTTCTGGGCTGTGACAAAAATCTGGCTCTCCAGAATCCTCTTCGCAGTGAGAAAGGAAAAAATACCGGTGACACTCAAAAACACCAGCAATAACAATGCCATCCCAAGGATCAGCTTTGTTTTCAAACTCTTGACCATAGTAATACCCCTTCTTGCTACTAGATTGATTTCATACGAGTAATCTAATCCACTCATAAACAGCTGACGGCAAATACTAAGTATTCTGAATTTTCTGTTAACTTTTCAAATAGGGTTTCCCTATCTCTGCCGGATTACTCAAACCACCTCACAACAACGCCATCTTTGTCACCAGTGCTTTTTCAGACTTCTGTGCATCGTACCCCACCTCTAATCACGCTAGACTGTACTGCCTCTTTCGAGTGGGAGTCCCACCCGGAGCAACCTGACAGAGAGCGATTAATGTGCCGGATTTTCTGTCAATTAAGGCGATTTTAGTTAGCCAATCG
>JAAYHC010000065.1 GCA_012735535.1 Bacillota bacterium | reverse complement strand
TGATGCTGCTCGATTAGGTGTTTTGATAAATATAGGGCTAGGCCGATCCCGCCCGGGCCAATACAAGCAACATTACTGGCACAGTAAAAGCTTTCAAAGATCCGGTCGAGCTCATTAGCCGGCACCCCTACCCCCTTGTCGCTAACCGAAAGAATTGCGTGCTGATCCTGAATCTCCAGCTTAACCTCGACGCAACCGCCGGGTTCCGAATACTTCGCCGCATTGGACAGCAAATGGCGCACTACTTCTGCGAGACGCTCGGCATCGGCACGAACCATCACTTGGCGCTGGATGTCGGCTTCTATACAGAGTTCTTCCGCACGCAGCGCTGCAATCGCCGCCTCGGTAATCTCCGCCCAATCAACAAGGCGAAAAGTCAGCGGCAACTGCCCGGTTTCCAACCGCAGAGCCTCTAAGACCGCGGCCAGCATTTCGGATAGCTTGCCGACCTCAACCGTAATTTTCTCCGTGAGCGCCGCCAAGTGGTTACTCGCGGTCTTCATTTCCAACACCTGAGCGAGTCCAGTTATCGCGGTCAGCGGATCATTAATCTCCTCCACAAGCAAGCGCAGCATTTGCCGGCGTGACTCTTCTTTTTCCTGTAAAAATACCTGTGCTCTGGCTGCAGCAGCGCCTAGTGCCGTGCGCGCCTTCACCAGATCGGTCAGATCACGCACCGTTAAGAGAAAACACTGATCATTGTGGTAGGTCACTTTTTGCCTAATAACCGAATGCACTCCGATTTGACCATCTTTGCGCCTAACTGTGATCTCCGCCGGCGACTCCGCCCCCGCCTCGAGCGAAAGACCCAGGTCCGTTATTTCCCGGCCAATTATTTCAGCGAATGAATACCCGACCATATTTAGCCAGGCCTGATTGGCCTCGAGAATTGTTCCGTCGGTCGCCCTGACCAGGCAAAAACCGACATTAGTAGACTGAAATGCCGCTCTGAACCGCTCCTCGCTTTGCTGCAGAGCAGCTTTGATCCGTTTGCTTTCACAATTTCTGATAATTTGCCAATTACCATTCCGGCGGATGAGGGTGTATGGATAGTGTGCGGCGATCACCAAAAGATCAGCCGCTGAGCATTTGGTCTGATCATATGTACTGATCGCTATGATCGGCAGCTGGCTGACCACATTTGCTCGCCCAAGCGCATCGGCGAGGTACTCCGGCCAAGAAGGTCGGTCTGCGCTGCAAGTGTTGACAGCTAACCGTAATCCTTCAAACCCATGCCGCTGCGCCTCAGCCAGCTTATTCGCCAACAATGCCTGAGCATGGCGGGCGATCAACTGCCCATCTACCGAAAACCACTTGCTCACATCGATGATCTCCAACTGTCCCCTAATAAGATATGGGGTCAAATCGCCCAGCGCCCGGGAGAGCGCTGCCCAAGCCTCCTCAACCGTGAGCGAATCGGCGGTTGCCCATAGGCAATATTCATTTTCCCGCAAACCGGCTGCAAAAAAGGGAATTAGAGTATCCCGCAGATCCTGCCGATCTTGATAGAATTGGCAAATATGGGTGCCCCACTGGATATTGCCGATTATACTCAGACCGCTCGGGCGAACCGACCATCGGTCATCCGCCCGTCTTGCTACCGCCACTGCAAAAACACATCCTGCTGATGATACTATTCAAATAAGAAAGATTTTTTCCATTACTATTTGCTCATTCCTGCCATCTGACCAATTTTTTATTTGCGTCGGGACCAGAAATGATAAGATATAAGGATTAGTCCAGCTAAACCGATGAAAAACCAAATGAACAGCGAGTAAGATTTGATCAACGGCAAAATATCCTGCCAGGCCTCGCCGGTCAAGGCGCCCAGCCAAACTAAGAGAGCATTCCAGATCGCTGAACCCAGCGCAGTCAGCGTTAAGAAAAGTCCTTGTCGCATTTTCGCCGCCCCTGCCGGAATCGAGATCAGGCTGCGTAAAATCGGGATAAAACGACAGAAAAAGACCGTCCAAGTTCCTTTGGTGGCAAACCAGTGGCTGGCTCTGTGGAGATCGGCCATACTCAGCCTCAGCACTCGTCCCCAACCGCTGGAAAGCAGTTTGCGCAAGGACTCCGGCCTGATGAGCCGTCCGACGTTGTACAAAATGATCGCTCCGATTAAGGACCCTAGCGTGGCGGACACGACAACCAGCCAGTAGTCAAGACCGGCCTGGACAGTAAGAAACCCACCCAAAGTCAAAATGACCTCGGACGGAATCGGCGGAAAGATGTTTTCTACCGCGATTAACAAACCAATGGCCAAATAGCCGAACCGCTGGATTAAATCAATAATTACACTTTCCAATTACTACTACCTTTCGCCTGCAGATAGTGGTAACTCAACATAAAATGTAGACCCGCGACCCACTTCACTCTCGACCCAGATCCGCCCCCCATGTCGCTCCACCGTATGTTTACATAACAGCAAGCCCAATCCTTCCCCACTTGGCCCATCTGGCGCAATATTACTGGCCCGATAAAAACCTTCAAAAATCCGGTCTATCTCCGCCGCAGGAATGCCAATGCCCTGGTCATGTACCGAGAGCAAAGCCGATTCGGCAAGACCAACCAACCGAACCTTGATCACACTGCCAGGTGCAGAATACTTTTCCGCGTTGGAGAGCAAATTGCGCACCAACCCTTCGAGGCGAGGACCATCACCCTCAACCCACAGCGGTCGCTCCAGATCCAGTTCAAGAAGGTGGGTCGCCTTTAACCGATGGAACTCAACCGCCGACTCGACGATCTTGGCCAAATCCACCCGGCTAAACTCCATCGGCAAGTTGCCGGCCTGCATCCTAAAAGCATCTAAGACTCGCGACAACATCTCGGAAAGCCGGTCAACTTCCTTGGTCAACTTGTTGCTGAGTTCTTTGGTTTGCGCATCAGCGGTCTGCACGGCAATTACTTGCGCAAATCCCTTGAGCGCCGTCAACGGATTACGGATTTCGTGAGCCAAGAGTCTGACCAACTGAATCCGGGCTTGATCCCGCTCATCGGCTAATTGCTTTTCTCTGGCCAGAGCCGCTTCCAAGTCCCTTCGGGCCTGCAGGATTTCGGTGATGTCTAGCACGGTAACTAGGTAGCAGCGCTCGCTTTGCATATTAACTTTATGGACATACACCGAATGCACCCGTTGCTGGCCGTCTTTTCGCGTGACCTGGACTTCCGGAATTTCAAAGGCGATAGACTTGCGCAGCGTCGTGCAGATCGCTTCATAGTTTACCAGTTCGGCAAAGAAATCTAAATCCTGAACCCTTTTCCCCAAAACCTCATGGATCCGATAACCAAGCATATCGAGCCAGGCCTGGTTAACATCGAGCACGATGCCTTTGCTCGCTTGGATCAACAAAAAGCCGGCGTTGGTCGTATGAAAAGCGGCCGCGAAGCGTTGTTCGCTCTGCCACAAGGCTTCGCGAGCGTGTTTATACTCACTGTTTTCGACGACTTGCCAAGCTCCGGCCCGCCGCACTAAAGTATAATTATGCCGAGCCATAACTTCCAAGAGCATACTCGCGTTACATTCTTGCAAACCATACGAACAGATGGCCAGAATAGTCCGGCTGCTGATAAAATCGTCGATCAATGACTCATACTCGAGAAAGTCTTGCCACTGATGCTTATCGAGCCACAGCGCATTAGCGCTGAGACGCAAGCCCTCAAATCCGCGCTGCCTGGCCAAAACCAGTTTATCCAACCACCCGGCCAAGACGCGTTGGGGGTCAAAATGCCCTTTTGCGGCATACCAAGTGGGAACGTCAATAATCTCAAGCTGGCCCGAATTAAGATACTGATCGAGATTATTGAGGGATTTGGCCAGAGCCGCCTTGGCCTTGTCTCGGTCGAGGGGATCGCTGACTATCCACATGCAATATTCATGCTGACACAATCCGGCGTGAAAGTACGGAACCAGAATATCGAGCAAGTCCTGCTCTGTGTCGTAAAAATGACAGATATGTGTCCCCCAGGGAACAACTCTCAGCACGTCAAGGCCGGTGGCCCTTTCAGCCCACCAGGGTTCGCTCCATCTGCCTACTGTCACGTACAGACCACATCCTTGTCAACGGCATCGCCATGACAAAATTCACCATAAGGCGAGCAATCCCTTTGCTGGACCGTTAGTTTTCTCACGAATAGTTTTAGAGCAAGAAATAAACTAAGACGATCAGGCCCAAAACAATTCTATACCAGCCAAATACAATAAAATCGTTATTTTTGATATAGCGCAGCAAAAACCTGATCGCCATGATCGAGACGATGAATGCGGTAACCATGCCGGTTAATAAGATTACTGCTTCGGTCAAGGTAAAATCTAAACCGAACTTCACCAGCTTCAGGGCGCTGGCGCCAAACATCACCGGAATCGACATGAAAAAAGAATACTCGGCCGCTATCTCCCGCGAAGCCCCCAAGAGTATGCCGCCGAGAATTGTCGCTCCGGAACGGGAGGTACCGGGAATTAAACTCAACACTTGGAAGAGGCCGATACCTAGCGCCGTTTGATACGATAGATCGGCAAAACTGGTCGTTGCCGGCTGCCTGTTTTTGTTGCGGTTCTCCACCACAATAAAGAGGATTCCGTAGACGATCAGCATTACGGCCACGGTGACAAAGTTGTAAAAATGTTCATCTAGCCAATCGTCGAGAAATAGCCCGACGATCGCCGCCGGCAGCACACCGACAAACACCTTAAGCCAAATCTCAATAGTCTCCCGCTTTTGCCGGACGGTCTTGGCTGGTGAAAATGGATTAAGCTTGTGAAAATACAAGAAGACAACCGCCAAAATCGCTCCAAGCTGAATCACTACTAAAAACATTTCTTTAAAAGCATCCGTGGCTTGGAGGCGCACGAACTCATCGGCCAAAATCATATGGCCGGTGCTGCTGATCGGCAACCATTCGGTGATTCCTTCAATGATCCCCAGGATAATTGCCGCCAAAATATTCAGATACTCCACGGTGCTCGCTTCTCCCATTCTAAGACTTACTCTTCAATTATACACAAGAAAGTGGCCTTTCCTACTATGAAAAACCGGAAAAAAGAGAAAACCTCATTGTTACCGGACAAATATCAAGGGCTGCCAACGCTATTCGGCAGCCCCTGACCTGCTATTGACTACTATTCTTGGCGCATGAGCTCGAACGCTTCTTCTGCGCTATCGACCGATTTGATCTGATGGTTGCTCATGACGGCAAAGCTATCGGCGATCAGTTTAGCCTCATGGGGGTCATGGGTTACAAAGAGCACCGGAACCCCCGCTTTTTGCAGCGCCCGCTTGAACTCGGGCAGCATCTTTTCTTTGAGTGCGATATCCATACCCGTTAGCGGCTCATCAAGCAAAATGGTGCGCGGATTCGGAGCTAATGAACGGGCCAGACTGGTTCGGTTTTGGTAACCGCCGCTTAACTCGCGCGGCTTTTTGTTCAGCACATGCTCTAAATCCAAGAGTTCTACAAGCGTGCGGAACCATTCCTCCGATCCTCGCCCGTTGCGCATACCATACCGGATGTTCCCTTCGACCGTCAGGTTGCTAAACAAAGCCGGGCGTTGCGGAACATAGCCAATATGGCGCCGCTCCGGCGGCAAATGCGTAATCTCTTCGTCGCCGAGAAAAATCCGGCCGCTGTCGGGCTGAATCGTCCCGGCCACGATTTTGAGCAGTGTAGACTTACCACACCCATTGAGGCCGATGAGGGCTTTGATCTCCGGACCCACCTGCAGCGAGATCTTGTCCAAGATAAGATCTTTACCATAGGCTTTAGTAATACCCTCAAGTTTAAGCATGCTTCCTCCTCCTTGCGCTCAAAATCGAGACAATGATCAGGGAGAGAAGCACACAAAAGACGGCAGCCGTGACCGCCATATCTAGGTCACCCACTTCCACCCTAGTAAAAACGTAGGAGGCCAGCACCTGGGTAGAGCCGGGTAAGTTGCCGCCAAACATGATCACCGCGGCAAACTCGCTCAGCGAGCGGGAAAAAGCTAGGATATAGCCGGAAACCAGCGCCTCCCCCATCGTTGGCAAAACTACCCGGAAATAAGCCTGGGCAGTGTTATCACCTAAGGTTCTCGCTACATCGATAATATCACGCTCCACCTGATCGACACCCGAAACCAAAGTGCGCGAGGCGAGTGAATACGAGACGAAGAACATGGCCAGAACCACTGCGGTGAGCGTAAAGGCTGCCCCGGTCTCCCCAATAAATCCGAGGGTATTGCGCCCGAAGGCCAACAGCAGCGCCAAACCGGCCACAGTATGTGGTAGCGCAATCGGCAAATCGTTGAAGAGATTCGCAATCCGATAGATTAGTGAATTTTGATGAAATAGGTAGTAGTAGGCAAAACCAATGGCGACAACCACCGCTAGTGCAGCTGCTAAAGCCGCACAGATCATTGTATTTTTCAGGCTATCCCAAAATAGCCAGTCGGCAAAGGTAGCTTGGATTCCTGCCCAATCAAGCCTGATAACTAAGGCCACAACCGGGAAGACAATCAGTAGCAAGAATAACGGCAGGAAAAAGCTATCAATCCAGTTCTTACTCATACGGCACCCAACCATACTTAGCAAAGTTAGCTGCATGTTGGAAGGCGAAGTTTTCAAAAGCCTCCGCTAGTTCGGTGTTGCCGCCTTTAATGATGGCTGTGGCAAAGATGATTTCTCCGGTGTGTTTCATATCGATCACATCGACCGGCTCCAGCCCATAGCTATTCGCTACGCTGCTGAAGATGAGGCCGGCATCGACCTGATTCTGCTGCACCATAATCGCCACTTGGTTAACGGTGCTCGGCCGAGCTTTGACGTTGTCACCCAGCTTGTCCCATAAGCCTAACGACCGCAAGCCGTTTTCGGCATAAACACCAACGGGGGCAAGCTGATCAGCAAGGACCAAGCTGACATCCGGCTTAATCAGATCCTCCACTTTTTGCACCTTGGATTTCCCACCGGAAGAGACAACCAGGACGATGTTATCTGATAAGAACTTGCGGGCTCGCACCAACTTGCCTGATTCCGCCAGTTTATCAATATAGAGCCAATCAGCGGTAAAATACAGGTCACACGGCTGGTTCAGGTCGATTTGCGCATACAAGCCACCGGACGGCCCGTAGTTCGGCAGAACTCTCACCCCGCTGGCTTTCTCAAAAGCCGCGATTGTCTCATCCATCGGGTTTTTCATACCGGCAGCCACAAATAGGCGTAATTGCTGCCCTTTGAACCGACTCAAATCCTCTGCGGCGTAAACAGCACTAACAACAAAAGTAAGTAACAATACTACTAGTAATACTGATAGGAATTTTCGCATATAAGACCCTCCTGTTTTCAGATAGTCACAAATCTTCAGATAGTTATTACGACGTCAGCCGCTAAAGGTAGCACACCTCCTATCATTGGCTCCGCTTGGAGCAGTGATTTTTCACGCGCCTTATTGAGCTCGCACGGTCTTTTTGATGCTGTAGTCAGATAAATGGCGAGTACCACCGGCTAAGGAAATGGTTTTGAAGATCTCGGTTTTGCACTCGCTCTTCCACCATGAGCCGGCCAGCACCGTCACCTTTGTTCCTCGGAAAGCCGAGGGAAACATCGGGGTCGAGGCACCCATTATCATTACCTCGCGAGCATTGGCGCACATTTCCAACAATCCGTCAATAGTACCATTAATAAAAGTAGTGCCGCTCAAGACAACTATGTCGCACTTTGGCAGCAGCCGCACTTGCTCCTCAACCGGCACGACCGCGCCATAGGCGCCGCCACACTGCGAAATGCCCTGATCAAAGATGATCATTTCCTTGGCCGTCTTGCTTAATTGAGCAGCAACCGGCGCAATATAGCCCACCATGCCAACGGTGTCGTTTTCCGTCACTTCGAGGCCAAAAGGATTCTCGGCAGTGTCCACATCGGCCAGCTCCAGTGAGTGCGAAGCAGCTGTTAGTACCGCCACGCCGATGCCGCGCTGCAGGTTCTCCGCTCCCTGCACAGCCCACTGGGCTACGTCCCAGGCATCTTGTCCAATCAGCTTTTGGCCGTAGGGGAAGATCGAACAACCCGCTCGCAGGCCTTCCCTCAGCACGTAGGAAACACCTACGTTTCCGTTGTCCAATTCTAGAGCGATCAGGGAAATGCCGATCACCGCATCGCGGATTTTTCTGCCTTCCAAAAGGGGTCTGGCTTCGGTCAATACTTTGTCAATCATCATTGGATCCACCAACTCCCAAGTTTAAGTTTGGTACGGCACAAATGGTCCGATCGAGTTCCTCAATGGACAGAATTCGCAGATTGGTTTCGTAGAGATTCTGTAGATAATCTTCCCGCATAATCTCGGCACAACTGCCGAAGGTCATCTGCCCCTGTCTGTCGATTACCCCGATCTGGGCATTGAGCAACAAGACGTGGTCCGGATTATGGGTGGTCATAACAATGCCGTAACCACGGCGAGCCAAATCGCTGATCGTCTTGAGCACCTTGATCTGATTGCCGTAATCAAGGTGAGCTGTCGGCTCATCGAGCAAGATCACCGCCGGCTGTTGGGCAATCGCCCGCGCGATGCACACTTGCTGCCGTTCCCCGCCACTGATTTCGGTATATGGTTTCTCGGCCAGGTGCTCGATCCTGAGCAGCCGAATAGCTTGCCAGGCAATCTCATAATGCTCCGCTTTCGGGCGCTCAAATGTGCCCATCCGCGGTGCACAGCCCGTCACCACATATTCTAGAACCGAAAAGTCAAAGGCCGGTATGACGATCTGCGGTACATAGCTGATCGCCCTGGCCACTTCGCGCAGCTGCATCCGGCGCGTACTGACCCCGTCGATCAGGACTTCTCCGGCTACCGGCACCAACATATTGGCAATACAATTCAACAAAGTACTCTTGCCGGCGCCATTGGGCCCCAGGATGCAAATAATCTTCCCCGGTTCAATATCAAAGGAAATATCGGTAAAGATCATCCGGTTATTGCTATAGGCAAAGCTGAGGTTTCTGACTTCGATTTTCATGTTAGTTTCGTTTTCCGCTCCCAAAGAATATAGGCGTAAAATGGCGCGCCGATCAAACCGGTTAAAATGCTCAGCGGAATTTCTACCGAAGTAGCTACCCGGGAGATGGTATCGATTAATAACAAGAATATCGCCCCCTGCAACAGGGTCACCGGGAACAACTTCGTATTATCCGGACCAACTAAGATTCGGCCGAGATGCGGAATGACCAAGCCGATCCACCCGATGGTACCGCTGATACTGACCGCGCTGGCCGTGAGCAAGCTCGCACAAATAATGGCGATCCCTCGCAGTAAGACGACATTAATACCTAAGCTTTTGGCCTCTTGCTCACCAAAGGACATGATATTGATGCGCCAGCTCAACAGCAGCATAATCACCATGGCAGTGATCATCAGCGGCATGACCGCAAAAACCTGCTTTAAGTTAACACCGGCGATACTGCCCATCTGCCAGTAGACTATCGAGGACAATTCGGTCTCAGGATCGGCAATGAATTTGAGAACCCCAAGAATGGACCCCATTAAACCGCTAATGATGATGCCGGACAAGACTAAAACAATATTTGAGGTATTACGCAAGACCCTTGCCAGCATCACCGCCAGGTTAACCGCCATGATTCCGCCGAAAAAGGCAAAGACTTGGGTCCAGGCGAGATTGAAACCGAGTAAGATAGCAACCGCCGCACCGACACAAGCTCCTGAAGAGACCCCCAGCAAATCAGGTGAAACCAAGGGATTCTTAAAAATCCCTTGGTAGATTGCACCTGATAACGATAACGCCGCCCCGACAAATACTGCGGCTAATATCCGGGGAATGCGCACCAAAAACAAGACATTCTCCATCGTCCTGTTGCCTTCGATACCTTTGGCCTTGGTGTACAGCGCACGCAGTACGTCAGCCGGATTCATGCTGTACCGGCCGATCGAGGCGGCGAGGAGACAGAGTACTGCGAGTATTACTATTAATAAAGCCGTATACTTTCTACTATCCAGATGCTTCATCAGTAGTCTACTTTGCTATCCCTAACTCTTGGGGTGTGAATGTGCGTCCATAAACGAGAGTATAGTACTCGTTAACATCGGCCAGCATTTGCTCGTAGGTGTACAAATCCGGGTGCAGGTTGTGACAGGTCCAAATTAGACCCAAAATAGCGGCTGCGACCGGATAATCCCACGGCTCCAGCAGCGAGGGGAAGATGTAGACCTTGCCGTTCTTCACCGCATCGATATTCTGCCAAACCGGGTTGTTCACGATATCTTCACGAGTGTAACTTGCATATCTGGGCATGTAGATGACTTCCGGGTTCCACTTCAGAATCTGCTCGATGTCAACCTCGGTCCAGAAATCGCCAGGGAAGCCCTCTGTCACGCTTTGACCGCCGGCCAGTTTAATCGTCTCGTTTTGCAGCATCGCATCAACACTAACATTGTATTGCGAGCTGCTGCCGATAAAGAGGACTCTGGGCCGCTGTTTAACTTGAGCAGCGATCGATGAGAATCTGCTAATTTTGTCTTTCATGAATGCAGTAATCTTCTCAGCTCTATCTTCCTGACCAATCGCTTTGCCGACCAGGTGAAGAGCGTCCATGATCGTATCATATTTTTCGACGTCCAGAACCAGCACCGGTAAGCCTGCCGCTTCAAACTGTCCAATCAGGTTCGCCATTCTCTGCGGCAAGATGACCAGGTCCGGATTGACGCTGAAGACTGTTTCCATGTTATAATTCCGACCCATACCTACTTGTGGCGCCCGATTAAGCTCAGGAGCGATCATCTCGTAAAGGCCATAAGCCTTATCCTTGGCCCCAAACCCAACAATCCGATAGCCGTTCCCGTCGAGCACAACGACCATGTTCATGCTAGGGTTATGGGTACCAATAACCCGTTGGGCCGGGCCGTCGAGTTTGACCGTTCTGCCCATATGGTCGGTCAGGACGATCGGGCCGGCGGCTTGAACAATGCCGGCGAGAGCAATCATCGTCAATAGCGCTACCAACAAGCAATAGATTTTGGTCTTGCTCATTTTAACTCCCCTTCCATGGTTCTTGACGACCTAGACAACAAAAAAACTAAACACAGAAAGGTTTAGCTTTGCTCTACTTACCAGCCCCCTTTCCGCAATGGGAGGTGTAAAGGTTTCCCTTTATACCCATTGGCCGGCTGCCATATCGGTCGATTTAGGCCAACCGGCTCGGTGAGCGATTATATCCGTTATGCCGCGACAAACATATCGATTCGATATATTCTCTGTTTGGAAAACTTAATCCTCCAATGAAAAAAAGGTCAATCATACCAATATTTATCGTCAATGTTGTAATTTGCAAACAAGACCTTACAGGTACCGGCGAACTCTTCGGCAGTAATCAAGGTACTCTTGGCCATATATCTTTTTCAGCGACTCTTCCTCCCGCAAAACCTGGCGATTAATAACCCAGATGCCTAACACCAAGTACAGTAGCAGAATCCAGTTTGGGCAGATTAAGAATATGCCGAGTAAAATGAAAACAAGAGCTGTATAAATCGGGTTACGGCTGAGTGCAAAAGCACCTGTTGTCACCAGTGGACCGGGGTGGTCTTCGTCAATACCAATGCGAAAGCTCTTGCCGAAGGAAATGAGGCTATACAGAAAAAGCAGCAGGCCTAGCGCACAGAGAATAACACCAAGCTAGCGAGCACTATCATTGTCGAACAGTTCGAAACCAACTTTAGGCCAACCCAGCGCGCCGGCCAAAACCAGGTAAATAAAGAACAAGGCAAAGGGAAGGATTAAAAAATCAGACTTATCTTTTTGGCCAAATCTCATTACTTTGACACCGTTACTTTTCAGCAGTAAAGCGCGTGACAATACCAGTACCACCAGCATGATAACCGTGGCGATTGCGAAGTAGCCCTGCACAACTCCTGCCCCCTATTACAATTGATAAAAAAAGACAGCACTTTTACTCCTAAAGGGGGAAATTCTTGCAATCGCCCCTCTGGTCCTGTGCTGTCTGGTAATTCACCTGGTCTCTTGAGCTCAGCAATCGCTAAGCCCGCACAATAATCATGTTCTCGCTAGCTAGTGGGAAAAACCGCTCCACCGCACCGGCACAGTTCTCGAGCAGATCAACCATTAGAGCCGAGTCGTGAATAAACGTAGTTCTGATCGAACTGACACCCCGAGTCAGCAGCACATCCGGTATGAAAGCGGCCGTCCCACCGTAGACCACTATTTTCTTTCCCGCACATAGCTGCAAAATCTCATCCATCGTATCGGTCACCAAGGTACAACCGGTGACAAAAACAGTGTCGGACTTTGCATAATATTCACGAGCATTTGCCGCCTGGACAATCTCGGCGCAATTGGGTCCACGCACAATACCGTTCCTACTGAATGTCCGCGAACGAAAAATCTCCGGTTCGAGCTCGGTAACATAAACTTTCTGTGCTTTTTTAGCCAAGGGCCTCACCATTCCGCCGAAACCGACCAAAGTAACCGTTTCTCCCTCGACTATTTCATCGGCCGGCGCATACTCTTGGCCATAAATACACCGGTAATTAAAGCGGCGCAAATAATCATCATTCATAAAAGGTTTTGAGAGGGCATTGTAAGTGGCAATGAGCACCGAACGCAACAAATGCTTTGCTTTGGGCTCCGCCGACTGTGCTTGTTCGGCAGTTAACCTGGCTGTAGCCGTCAAGGCGTCGGTCCCAATCAGCTGCGACAGAAGCTGTTCTATCTCGCCGCTCGCATAAGAGCCCGAGCGAACATTCATGGCGATGCCCATCGCTCCGTCGGACAATAATACGCCTGTAAATCCGGTATTTAGAACAATCTTGTCGATGCTCGGAACCGTCGTTAATTTTTCGGATAAGAGCGCCTGAATCTCCGCGATGATCATAATTTTCCTCCTTATACTACTGCTTTTTGCGCAGCCACACAGAAATGATGGTCTTGGTTGTCCCTGTCTTTAACGGTAAGAATGTTGATCGGCATATCATAAGCTAGCGAAAGGTTCTCCTCGGTCATCACCGTTTTCGTGGGGCCATCCGCTAAGATCTTCCCCTCATGAATAATCGCCACGCGATCCGCATAGGCAAAGGCGTGGTTGGGGAAGTGAGTGCTCATGATTACGGTTATTCCGCTCAGTGAAAGCTTTTTTATCAACTGCATTACTCGCTCTTGGTTCTTGAAATCCAGATGGGAAGCCGGCTCATCCATCAGCAGCACTTGGGGTTTTTGCGCCAAGACGCGGGCGATCATGACCAATTGTTTTTCACCACCGCTTAATTCGAGATACTTCTTATCCCGGAGTTCGGTCAACCCGATCTCGGCGATGACCTCTTCGACAATGGCCAGATCCTCAGCAGAGGGAGATGAATACAAACCAATATACGGCGCCCTGCCAACAGCAACCATTTGCCTGACCGTAAACGGAAAGACGGTCTCCTGTTCTTGCATGACATAACCAATCAGCTTGGCAATCGTGTTTCGGTGCAACCGGCTTAGATCAGTATCGTTTAGATAGACCTTGCCTTTAGCGAGCGGCAAGATTCCCGCCAGGCACTTGAGCAAGGTCGTTTTCCCGCTGCCGTTCGGGCCCAGAATACAATAGAAACCACCCTTCTCAACCTCGAGGCAAATATCCTCGAATACCGGCTTGTTGCTATAGGCAAAAGTAGCATTGCGAATACTCAGCATCATTTCCACCCCGTTCCTTTGCGCAGCAGATAAGCAAAGAATGGTGCACCAATTAACGATGTCAGAATTCCGATCGAGATTTCCGAGGTAGTTATGCTTTTGGCCAAATCATCCATTAACAACAAGTAGGACCCGCCGATCGCCATCGCGGCCGGCACCAAATCTTTGTGGTCCGGCCCGACTATGATGCGGGCAATATGTGGGATGACCAGACCAACCCAGGCGACCACTCCACTCACCGATACTGCACAGGCCGTGGCAATCGTACAGAGAATAATGAGCACAAAGCGAAACTGGGTAGTATTCATGCCCAAGGCCTTGGCATCTTCCTCACCCATAGCCAACACATTAATCCGCCAGCGAACCAAAAAGAGCATCAACAGCGGCAACCCCATGAACAAAACCGAGTACCAGAGATCTGATTTGGAAACACGCGCAAAGCTGCCCATCAGCCAAAAGACAATAGCCGGCATTTTATCCAAGGGATCGGCGATACTTTTCATAAAAGAGACCAGCGCCGAAAAGAATCCTCCGGTAATGATTCCCGACAACACCAGTGTCAAATTGGAAGCTTTAGCATAAGTTCGGCTGATACCCCAACTAATTAGAACCGCTACGATGCCGAAAATGAATGCCAAGGTCTGAACCGCAATCATCTCCAAACCAAGCAGTAAGGCCAGGGCTGCTCCGAAGGCCGCACCATTTGAGACTCCTAAGACATGGTCCGAAACTAACGGATTCTGAAAGGCCGCTTGGTACACCACACCGGCAATGGACAAAGTCATCCCGACCAAGAAGACCACGGTAATCCGGGGCAATCTAATATCGAGGATAGCCGTTTGCAACAGGAGGGGAAATCTGGACAAATCTCCGGAAGTGAGTCTGGTCCAGAGCAAATCAAGTACCTCGCCGGGGCTTACTTTATAGCTGCCGATAAATAGTGAGATGAAAATGGAACCGATACAAAGTAACAGCAAAATCAGGTTTCTTATTCTCATGGTCAATCCTTTATGCGTATCTCAATAAGAGTGCGCTCTTGGAGCACACTCTTATTGAGATCCCCTTTCTGTAGTGCTTAACTATTCGGATTCAGAATCCCCTCAACATCGGCATCGGAGAGTTCAAAACCGATTACCTCTTTCCAATATCTCTTGATCTCATCCCGAATATCGACATCGGCAAAAAGCTCCGGATAGGCATTTACCGCCAGCCACATCGGCAGGAGGACCGCCGATTCACATGAAGGACGATTCCAGATAAAGCCGCCAACCGGCAGAACATAAACCTTATTATTTTTCACCGCGTTGATGTTCGCCCAATGCGGATCCTTCTTAACGGACTCAACGGTACCACTATCAATTACCAAGATATCCGGATTCCACATCAAGATATTTTCCATGCTAACCGTAACGAGACCGCCCTCGCGCCCACCGGCCGACATGATTCCTTCTGCCGCGTTACGTAGACCGGCCGCCTCAATCTGGTACTGCATAAAAGTATCGCCGCCATAGGTGGTAAGATGATCCGGATTGAAGCCCATATAGACTTTTAGTCTTCGGTTCTCCGGAATGGCAGCGGTTCTTTCTTTCAACTTATTGAGGGTCGCATCCAAATAATCGCAGTACTTCTTGGCTCTGTCTTGAGCGCCGAAG
>JAAYHC010000005.1 GCA_012735535.1 Bacillota bacterium | reverse complement strand
GTTACGCGCCGTCCTGGCATTGATCGCATCGATATTGGTCCCCGTTTCGGAGACCGCATCAACGATGTTGGCCAAAAGCTGTTTACGATCAATGGCATGAACCTCAAGGTCTACCGGGTAGGCGCCGGCGCCTTCGTTTGTCCAATAGACCGCGATCTGGCGTTCGGCATCATCCGCCAACTGCCGGATATTCGGACAATCGGTTCGGTGCACGGAAACACCGCGGCCCCTGGTAATGTAGCCAACGATCGGATCTCCCGGTACCGGGTTGCAACACCTGGCCATCCGCACCAGGGGGTTATCAATGCCTTTGACCCCGATACCCAAGTTGGTCGAAGCTTTGCCGGCGCTCTTTTTCGCCTGTTTCTTGCGCCTCAGCTCCTGTTGCTTCTTCCGCCATTCTTGCTCCCCAACCAATCTGGATAATACTTGGTTGGCGGTCACCTTGCCGTAACCGATGTTGGCCAAAAGATCGTCAAAACTGGTGAAACCATAACGGTTCGCGACTTCTTGGATATTTGGCTCTTTGAGGTAGTCGGAAAGGACGAACTCATACTTGGCCGCAGCCTTCTCGAGGATTTCGCGGCCTTTAAGCATCATGCTTTCGCGGTTTTGCTCCTTGATCCAGGCGCGAATCTTTGATCTGGCTCGCGAGGTCTTAACGAAATTTAGCCAGTCGCGGCTGGGGCGGGCGGTCTTCGAAGTTAAAATCTCGACAAACTCGCCGTTGTTTAACTGATAGTCAATCGGCACAATCCGCCCATTAACCTTGGCTCCGACAATGCGGTTACCGATATCGGTGTGGATGCTGTAAGCAAAGTCCACAGGGGTAGACCCTTTGGGCAAGGTCTTGACATCTCCCTTGGGGGTAAAGACAAAGACCTCATCCTCGAACAAGTCAATCCGCAGGGTCTCCATGAAATCATCAAGATCTTTGGTCTCTTTCTGCCACTCCAGAAGCTGCCTGAGCCAGGTGATCTTATTCTCAAACTCCCCGTTTTTCGAACCGGCTCCCTCTTTGTACTTCCAGTGAGCTGCGATTCCGTACTCGGCGGTGCGGTGCATCTCCCACGTTCGAATTTGAACTTCGAAAGAGCGTCCTTTTTCACCGACTACTGTGGTGTGGAGGGACTGATACATATTGGATTTCGGCATCGCGATATAATCCTTGAACCGGCCGGGAATCGGCTTCCACAGTACGTGAACGATGCCGAGGACCGCGTAGCAGTCGCGAACGGTATCGACCAATACCCGTATACCGATGAGATCAAAGATCTCCTCGAACTCTTTGCCTTGATTCTTCATTTTGTTGTAGATGCTGTAGAAATGCTTGGGGCGCCCTTCAATGTGATAGCGAATGCCGAGTTCATCCAGTTTGGCCTTGATGGTGTTGATCGCGTTACGAATAAACTCCTCGCGTTCCTGCAGTTTTTCGGCGACCATCTCAACCAACTTATAGTACTCTTCCGGCTCGAGATAACGAAAGGCTAGATCCTCCAACTCCCATTTGATCCGCCACATGCCCAAACGGTGCGCAATCGGCGAATAGATCTCCAAAGTCTCGCGAGAGATTTTGTGTTGGCGTTCCGGAGGCAGCGCTTTGAGTGTACGCATATTGTGCAAGCGGTCTGCGAGTTTAATGATAATCACCCGGAGGTCCTTGGCCATGGCCAAGAGCATCTTGCGCAAGTTTTCAGCCTGGCGCTCCTCTTTCGAAAGGGTCGGGATCTTGCTTAACTTCGTCACCCCATCGACCAACAAGGCAACCAGCGGGCCAAACTCTTGCTCGATTTCCTTCTGGCTAACATCAGTATCTTCAACTACATCGTGCAGCAAGCCGGCGACAATCGTATCCAGATCCATCTCCTGCTCGGCCAAAAGCATAGCAACCCCTAGGGGATGGTCGATATACGGAACACCGGAGTCACGCTGCTGCCCCTGGTGCGCTTTGGCAGCAAATTCGTAGGCACGCCGGATTACCGCAAAATCCATCTCCGGGTTATATAACTTGATGGCATCAATTAGATGGTCAATGGTAATTTGGCCCACCGCACAACTCCCAAATAGCAGAATTAATCTTCGTCGTACTGCACCAAAGAAACAACCCGAGCATTGCCCAGTTTCTTCCGTCCGCCCAATGGCGTTAACTCAATCACAAACCCATACCCGATAATCTCAGCGCCCAACTTGGTAACCAGTTCCGACGTGGCGCTGACCGTGCCGCCGGTTGCCAAGAGGTCATCAACGATCAAGACTTTCTGGCCCGGATGTAAAGCATCCGTATGGATCTCAAGGGCATCGGTGCCATACTCCAAGCTATACTCAACCCTGACACATTCGGCCGGCAGCTTGCCCGGCTTGCGAACAAGGACAAAGCCTGTCCCCATTTTGTAGGCCAAGGGGGCACCGAGGATAAAGCCACGGGATTCTACACCGACGATCATGTCCGGCTTTAAATCCGCAAAATGCTCGGCTAATTGGTCGACCACGCTTTTGAGCGCTTCGCGCTCTTTGAATAAAGTAGTCACATCTTTAAAGCTGATGCCGGGTTTCGGAAAGTCGGGAATTTCCCTGATATACGCGCGTAGGTCCATTGTGATTCCTCCATCCTAATCAACTGCTTGTACCGGGTAGATCGGTTTATTGATCATGGCCAGCATCTCTTGGGCCGGCGTTGTTAGCGCCCAGTGTTGAAATCCTTCAAAAGCCTCTCGCTCGATAATACCTTCATTATACCTAACAGATTCCGTTAAGTCTAGTTTGCCGGCTGGCCGCGGGGCGAGGTAGATGACCCGGCCGACCCCCGTTTTTTCGCGCCAGAGCAACTTGAGTTCATACAGGATTCCTAAGGCAGCCGAAACCGTTTCCGGAGTCGGCCGGATAAAATCGGCTGCGCTCTGATCCAGATAAGCGAGCATCGCCTCTGCCAACTCCCCGTTGGTCAGGGTAATCTCCCCCTCCGGACCGGCAACTCGTGTTAAGACTCGGTAAAGTGCAGCCAAGACCTCGCGATCAGGTGCCTTGGAGCGCAGGATGAACCGGTTGATTTCAACATCCTGCTGATTATAGAGGAGATGAATCCAGGCGGACTCTCCGTCCCGACCGGCTCGGCCGCTTTGTTGGTTAAAATCGGTCAGATTGAAGGTCAAATGATAATGTATAACGTGGCGAATATCCGGGATGTCCACCCCTTCGCCAAAAGCGCTGGTTGAAACAACCGCGCGCAACTCTCCTTGCGCGAATAATTCTTCGACCAACTTGCGGTGCGAGTTGGCCAATCCGCCGTGGTAGAAAGCGATCCGATCCTTGCATCGCTTAAGCGTTTTGCGCAAATCATGCGCGAGATTGGCAGCCCCTTCGCGGCTGTTGACGTAGATAACCGTTTTTTCGCCGCTAGCGACCAGATCAACCAGATAAGCGAATTTAGCCTCTTCAGCCAGGCCACGTCGGTCAATCACGTGCAAGTTGGTCCGCCGGTGCGGATCAATGATCACCTGCTCAATGCTGAGCGCACTTCTGATCGCAGCTGCAACCGTATCGTCGGCAGTGGCCGTAACCGCCAAGGTCAAAGGGAGACCAAGTTGCTGGTGCAGTTTATCCAAATTGCGATACGCCGGCCTGGCCGCACCGATTTTACCGATGTGATGGCTCTCATCAACAACAAATAATCCTAGCTTCTCTCTTAAGCCGGGGTGGTCGACCAAGTTGCATTGGACAAACTCCGGGGTCGCCAAGATCACCTCGGCCTCGCCTAAATACAACGCGGAATACAAGTCTTCTCGCTCGCGGGTCGACAAGGTACCGGTAGCTTTGTAAATCCTAACGCCCAATCGGCCTAATTTAGCCTGCATCGAACGGTATTGGTCATTGACAAGTGCGCGCAGCGGATAAATGATGATCGTCGCCTTGTGCTCCCGCAGGGCGAGCAAGGCCGCCATCGATTGAAAAACGGCGGTTTTCCCACGGCCGGTGCCCATAATCAGCAAAGTGTTTTTCGCCTGGTTTAGCGCCTGCAGCGCCTCCAGCTGCTTCGGCCGATACTCGTGGCTACCGACGATGGCTTTTTTAATCGCGGCGAGTAACTCCTGCTCGTTCGCCCGTGCCAGCTGTTCGCGGAAACTCCGGGTTTCCAGCCACGCCAGATAATCTTCGCTGCTGCTCTTTTTTTGCACGAACAGGTTTACCCCGAGCGAACGCCCTTCTACCTGCCCGGTAACTTCGGAGACCGAAGCCTCGTATTCAACTCCCGCATCTATTAACGGAGCCAAATGCCGGGCCAGTTCCCGTTTGAGGTAACCTATTTGTTCTCCGGAGGCGGTAATCAGAGCGATGGCATTAGGATCATGCGGGTTGTGTGGCTCCCGAGCTAAGCGCAGCCGCTCGCCGCGCTGCAGCGTAGCCAAGATCGCCTGGCGGCCCTCAAAGGTCACTCCAACTGCCTTCGTATAAAACTCCTCAGCATCCCCGATATTGGCATACGGATCGGTCGCGGCCGCCGCCTCACCGATAAACAAACGGTCGATCGGCGATAGCTGTTCCTCTCTGATCCGCAAGGCTTTCACCTGCAGCTGTAAGCACCTGCGGTCGCGCCACTCATTGATCTCCGGGACAAAGGCAAGATCGATTAACCCACAATACTTGTCCAAAAGGTCTGCCCAGTCTCCCAGACCAAAACCGATGGCTTCCATTACGCGGCCATCCCGTTGAACCTCGAGTTTCAGGTGACTTTGGTCTTTCCCGACCCGCCGGGCGCCGACCACCTCCAGATCGGTCACCGCAAATAACGGCTGGGGGTTATCGCAGCCAAACGGCTCGAGCAAGGCCAAATCGTGTACCACATGTTCAGAGAGTGATGCCAGGTCGGTGGTGAGATCAATTTGCATAGTCGGCACCAGATCCGCTGCGGAGATCATCCCATCCAGTACCGTACAGAGATGGCGGCGAAACTCGTCAATTTTATCGGCTGCGATCGTCAGCCCGGCCGCACCGCTGTGGCCGCCGAAACCCAACAGATCATCCGCACACTTGCTCAAAGCCTCGTAAATATTGAGCCCCGGTACACTGCGGCACGATCCGTGCCCTTCTCCTCCTTCAAGGGAGATGACCACCGCGGGCAGAGAGTATTCCTCCACCAAGCGGGAAGCCACTATCCCGATAACCCCGCTATGCCACCCTTCACCCGCAACCACTATCGCTTTGTCCCCGGGCTGTAAAGTGCGCTCCGCTTCTAAACGGGCTTGTGCCAAAATCTCATCTTCTAATTGCTGTCTTTGTGCGTTAAGACGCGACAGCTCCGCGGCGATCGCAGCAGCTTCCGCCTGATCGGTTGTCTGTAACAAGTTGAGAGCCAGGTCCGCTCTACCGAGACGACCAGCCGCGTTCATCCGCGGTGCTAAGTTGAAAGCGACTATACCGGCGGAAACCTGTTCCGGAGTACGTCCGGCCTCCGCAATCAACGCTAACAACCCCGGCAGTCCTGCGTGCGGTAGTTCGGCCAGGCCCTTGGCGACCAGGACTCTGTTTTCACCGACCAATGGCACCATATCGGCCACGGTACCCAGCATCGGAACCGCAAAAGAGACCGGAAATGGTTTGTCCGGACAGGCTCTGACCCAGAAAGCGCGCGCAACCTGAAAGGCGACTCCTACCCCGGCCAGCTCCGGAAAAGGATACCGACTCGTAGGTAGCTTCGGATTGATCACCGCGAGTGCTGTTGGCACTTCGGCTCCCGGGGTATGGTGGTCGGTGATAATGACGTCAAGGCCCAAACTCGTGGCCAGTTCCACCTCGGCGTGAGCAGAGATGCCACAGTCAACAGAAATCAGCAGCCGGTAGTTTTGGGCCAGTTTACCAACGGCTTCGCTATTTAACCCATAGCCTTCAACAAGCCGGTTGGGGATATAGTAGTCGACAGCTAGTCCAGCTGCCCTAAAAACCGACAACAAGGCAAAGGTACTGGTGATGCCGTCACAATCATAATCACCGTAAATCACCACCGGCTCCTGATTGGCCCGCGCAGCCAACAGACGCTGAACAGCCGGTTCGATATCCGGCAAGGCAAACGGATCGTGCAAAGCGGCCTCCTTGGCGGTGAGGAATGCGCGAATAGCCTCAGCACTTTGTAAGCCGCGACGATATAAGACCTCCACCACCGGAGGGGAAACTCCGACTTGTTGCGCTAAATCGCTAATGACGGTCTGTGGGATTGGTTCAGGCAATAACCATCTTGAATTTAGACCCAGATCGGATAGGTAATCCATAACGTGATATAGTTCAAGGTCTGCCGGTAGTATTCCTCCAAATTAAAAAGCGGGACATGGTCCCGCTCCCCGTGCTGACTATGGGTCATCGTTTATTTGGCCGTCAAAGCCACATCAATCTCAAAGATACCGACCGGGCTCTGCATTGGTATCCCCAGCAGGACACTTTGGAAGCTGGAAGTAAGAACCCCACTACCGGTAAACAAAGCCGGCGGGCTTAAATCAAGCTTGTGTCCATAATTGCTAAGCTCGATCGCAGCTTGACCGCAAATAATATTGCACAACTCACTGAGCGCGCTTTTGGCCATTTCACTCAACACGCCATCTTCAAAGCTGTTTAAGCCGGTCATGGAGGAAGCTATTTTAGCCGCAGTTTCCTGCGGAAAACTAAAATAAACCACTCCGCTTAAACTGCCAACGATGCCAATATGAACATTCACATCGTATAATCTAACCGGTGATGGTCGTAAGGCAATCTTATCTTTGAGCACTACTAAATCAATATTGCAAAACTGCTTAATAACGCGCGTTGCTGCAGCTAAGAATGCATTAACCGTTTCTGCGTTCACTGATACGCCTCCTTTAGTCTTTTTTGATGTTTCCACATCAACAGCAAATTACCTGCCGTTCAAATTCGCGAAAGAAATCATTTTATTCACCGCCGCTAGAGAATCGGCTTCGGGCACGGCGATTAGATACGAATCGCCGGTGGGTATAATGATGCATTTCGTAACGGTATCATCCAAGACCATGAAAATCGCTTGGAGATAATCCAGACGCTCTTTGGGAACCTCCACACCCAAATCGATAACGATCCAGCCTAACTCAACAGCAGCATCGGGATACTGCGTATCTACAGTCGACCAATAATCTCTATCAACCAACAAGGTAACTTGGTCTGCGTTGACGATCAGAGCGTAAAACCCTGCGCAATCCGCTAAACCGCTGCGGACTCGCTCCAAGTCGGCCTGGTCAAGAACGACCATGGCAATCGAGCTCATGAGCTGGGGGCTTGTCCCCTTGATTAGATTATTTAATTCCTGGTCTCGCTCCGTACCCTTGGATCGCAGCCCCAGCGAAGTTGCCGTTTTGGCCAAATCCAGTTCGGATTGAGCTGTCTGCAGATCAGCTGCTAAAGAGGCATTTTGGCTTTTGAGGTTTTTGATGACAAATCCTTGTTTAATACTTTTGAACAGCCCCAGCAGCCCCACAATGACGGCTCCTAACGCAGTGGCAAGTAAAATCACGTAAACAAGCGATGTTTCAAATTGCCAAGTCAAAAAGGTGATCTGCACAGTAATCGCATTTTGCACCGCAAATACCGCGACCATGAGAGAAAAGAGAAGCACCAGAATCATCAGCGCCTGCATCCGTCTCACTCCTTGCTAATAGATGGCCGGGATAATAATGAATAACATGATCAGTCCAATAATAAACTCCAAAACAATACCGCCCATGGAGCCGAATAAGGCTCCTACTCCGGCTCGCAAAGCATCAGTCAAATCTTTCTGCGTTAACTCGAGCAGAACCGCTCCAATAAAGGAGCCAAGTATCATTCCAATCGGACCGGCGATTACCAAGCCAATCACTGCTCCGGCCAAAGCACCAAAGACGCCGCGCCGGGTCGCACCGGCTAATTTGGCTCCGACCAATGAAATCAGGTAGCCGGCTAATTGCGCAGCTACGGCTAACACTGTTAACAGTATCATCGCCTGGGTATCAATCAGCGTAAAGTCGGTGAAATAAGCAAAGATCAAGCTCGCTACCCAGATTACCAGCAAACCGGGAATACTAGGCAGGATAGTTCCGATTAAACCGATCAGGCACATGATGATCAAGACGATTTTTGCAGCGGCTAAGCTCACAATTTCACTCCTCAGAACTTTGCTCGAACAATTGCTTCTCCAAAGTCCACTTGCGGCCGGTACGAGAAATAACAAACCGGCCGGCGGCAGTGCGAATCTTGTACTTGGCCTCATTAGGGTTTACCAGGAGCTTGTCCAGTATCTCCAATACACTGAGCACATCCCCTTGGCGCACCAGAAACGCCGGTGTCAAGCCGTCAAAGCTGAGGCCAACAGCATCTAATGACTCTCCTATGATAACCCCAGGTTCATCAAATAGCGCCGGCCGTTTGAGCCCTCCGGCCTTAGATTCTTTAACGTGTCGGGCCGCTTTTCTTGCCTGCCTGCCCGGTGTGAATTCAGGGCTGACCGGGCTCCACTTTCTATTGCGGTCCAGCGCCTTTTGTAATTTAATTAGCTCCACGCGGCCGAGCTTCACGCCTTATTCACCTCAGGAAAAACAACAGCACCTAATCCGCGTTTGATGGTGATTTCGAGTTTCCCTCCTGTGCTTTCGTTGCTAATGCCGACTGTTGACCCAAAAGGTAAACAAAAACTCCTCAATGGATATTTTGCTCCGGAAATCGAAAGACCTTCTAGGCAATCGCTGAGCGCGATAATACTGAATACTCTGTCCGGCGTCAACTCGGCGGAAAACTTCGGTGATTTTTCAGAGAGATAATATATGGTCCCAAAAGCTGTTACCCAGGTTAACTTAACCTGGGTAGCATACTTGCCAAGCAAGAAAAGGTTTGCCAAGCTATGATCTAAGCGGTCACCAACACCGGAGACAACAACTATCTCTTTGACCCCGGAGTTAACAGCCAACTCCAAAGCCAATTCAGTGTCGGTCGCATCTTTCTGCACCGGATACCGTTGAACCGGTGTCCCGGTAGCGCTCAGCCGGGTGATGACTTCATCTTCTAGCGAGTCGAAATCACCTAACAACAGGTCCAAGCGAATGCCTTCCGCCAAAGCTTGTCGGGCGCCGCCGTCAATGCCGACTACAACTTCGGCCCAAGCGGCCAGTTGCGCTAGGCGGTCTGTGGCCATTCGTGCCCCATCCGCCAAGAGCAGCGCTTTTTTATTGTGCCAATTCGGAGAAACCACGTTTTTGCAATTGCCTCCATAGCCAAATTGATACGATGGCCGTTAAGACCGCTTCCGGAATCAAATAGGAGCCATTATACATTATGGAATATAACCAGACATTTGTTCCTGCCGGAGCATATTCGCCGAAAAAGACAACTCCGCTCAAAATATGAGCCAAATACCGCAGGCAGTAAGCGAAGCCGATGCTCAAAACCTTTTTATTGGCCCACAGCCCGGCTAGACCCAGCACCATAAACGGTACCGGGTAATCCAACAAGAATTGGATGGGGTGGATTACATATGAGTCTAACAAAACTTCAACAAGGCCAAAAATGCCTCCAACCAGCATTCCGACTTTCGGTCCATACAATAAAGCCATCACAATGATCGGAACCGATTGCAAAGAAACTGATCCGCCCTGCGGCAACTGCATAATTTTCACGTACTGCAGGACAGTCGCGAGCGCGACGGCAACACCAACTTGCGCAATTAACCTCGTTTTGTTCTTATCCATGTTATTCCCTCCCAAATTAAAACGGCTCTACGTCCTAGCAGAGCCAAAAGGATAAGAAAAGACAAGAACAAAGACACAATTTGCTTCCCTCCGCAGGTATTACCCTGAGCAGGTTCAAAGGGTCAGAGTTTTTCTCTTTCTCAGCCTTTCGGCTCCCCTAGCAATATAAGTTTATTCGTTTTTCATCCTATTTCTGGTTGTCTCCGAATATACCTGCAAAACCAAAAAGATTATTTGACTATCAACTTCGCAGCGATAATCAATAGCACCACTCCCAGTATCCGTGACCAGTCCAGCGAGATCCGTAACGAGCCGAATAGCCCGAAATAGTCGATAACCAAGGCGGTCAATAGTTGGCCGACGATAGTTAAAGTTAAGGCGCTGACTGTGCCGAGCACCTGAACGGCCGTCAACGTTGTAAAGACAATTATTACACCGAACAATCCGCCGGTCAGTAAGATCGGTGAAACCTGGGTCGCCAGCCTCAACTCTCCCGTACCTAACAAGGCGCTTAACAAACCGGCAGCCACTCCGCCAACCAGAAAGGAAACAAAAGTCCCCTCGAGATTTCCGATGCTGCGTCCCAGCGCACTGTTGACGATGCTTTGCAGAGCAATGGCAATCCCACCGCCCAGTGCAAACATGATCGCAACAATTTTGGTCATCGCCTGTCACCCAATGCCAACACCTCAAACTATTGTTGGTAACTACAATTTACCACAGATTATCTTAACAAGCCACTCTTAATTAGAACAGGTGTCAGCATCACTATCATTACCGAAGGAAAGATGAAAATAACTAGCGGTATTAAAATCTTGATCGGCACCGATTTCGTAGCTTTTTCCAAGTCAGCCAGGCGACGTTCGCGCAGAGCCGAGGCCAGCTGATGCAGTTTCGACACTATTTCATTGCCAAAGCGGTCGGCCTGTTGAAAAAGCAAAGACAGTGCCTGCCCATCCTGACAGCCGGTCCGATTGGCAAACTTACTCATTGTTTCACCCACAGGTATCCCAAACTGCAAATCTTGAGCTATTAACGTAAACTCAGTTCGCCCCGGTTCCGGCATAACTAACGCCGCGCGTCGTACCGCCTCTCCCAGGTCAAGCCCTACAGCCATGTACAAGGCTAGTATTTCAATACTGTTTGGCAGCAATATTTCTATCTGTTGTTTGAGCGCAACGCCTTCTCTCAACCTTTCATACCAGGTTAACATCTCAAACCAAAGCCAGACCAATGCCACAATTGCAACACTGATAACTAGTCGAATCAGCAGGGAAACAATAGTCACATTAACCACTTCACGTGTAACATCTTCGTTAGGATTAATACCCCTAATAACTGCAAACATCCTGCGATCCCTAGCGCAGCTCGCCCAGAAAAAGTGTGCCATAATGGTGCAATGAAATCGGGCGTAACCGCATTTATGATTACTACCAGCCCCGGTGGAATGCTTATCAGCAAGACACAAGTCAAACGACTTTGAACGGTCATCGCATTTAACTCCCGTTTAATCTGTTGATTAGTTCTGATTATAAGGGCGATTCGCTTTAACGCAGTACTCAAGTCGGTGCCCACCGATTCACTTACCTCCACGACAGCGCCGACCAACTGGATTTCCGGGCAGGTTTTCCTTATCTCCCATTGGTTGAAAGCTTCCCGCCAACCAACTCCCAGCTCATAAAGGCTTATCAGTCTCTGAACCCCTTCAACCAAATAGACGGGAGCTTCGTGAATCGACAAGCGCATGGCTTGCACTAAGTTCAGGCCTGAATTGATACCACCAGCCCAGAAATCCAGTAAGCTGGCCACATCTTCCGCAATGCGATTGTTCCTTAAGTATCTAGTTCTAAACATACTACGCTGCAGCTTTCAACTGGTAATGGTCTTTTAGGACATACTCACCCCGAGTTGTACCACAAATCTCTGTAACCCTAGCTACAACTCGTTCGCCAGTGGATAACCGTTCCAGTTGCACCACATAACGCACGGCACCGCTAATTTGATTTCGAATAATGGATAGAGGAATCTCATGCCCGGCAAGCAGAGCCATCGTCTCTAATCGATACAATGCTTGGAGCGGATTTTCGGCGTGAACTGTGCTCATAGAACCTTGATGCCCGGTGTTCAAGGCTTGGATTAGATCCAGTGTCTCACTGCCACGGACCTCACCAATGATAATTCGATCCGGTCTCATGCGCAATGCATTACGAACTAATTGCCGAATGGTTATTTCGCCCCTCCCATCGGGACTTGCAGGCCTGGCTTCCAACCTCACTACGTGAGAACACTCCAGACGCAGCTCAGCTGCATCCTCAATAGTCACAATCCTTTCCCCATCCGGAATTAATCTTGCCAGAACATTGAGCAAGGTAGTCTTGCCTGAACCGGTTCCACCGCTGATTAAAATGGTGTCTTTGGCTTTCACCGCTTGAGCCAACAACTCTGCCACACTACTCGGCATTGAGTTTGCTTCGACCAGTTGTTCCAGGGTAAATGTTTGTTTAGCAAATTTTCTAATCGTAACGTATGGCCCATCAACAGCTATCGGAGGAATAGCTACATTAATTCGTGATCCATCAGGCAACCTGGCGTCTACCATTGGATTTAACTCATCAACTCGCCTCCCTAACGGACTCAGGATTTTTTTAATGACCCGATATAATTGGTTATTGTTCATAAAGCGTTCAGAAACAGCCAAAATAACCCCTTGTCGCTCGATAAAAATCTTATCGCATCCATTAACCATAATTTCACTAATTGATTCATCGGCTAGATAATCCGTAAGCGGACCATAGCCTGTTAACTCACTAAGGAGCTTTTCTAAAAAGGCATTCTGATCTTGTGCAGTCATTTTGGTGAATTCGGGATGCTCGTTTGCCACATCTTCAGCTAACAGTCGAATGTCCCCCTCAAGCTCAGCTTGGCTCGAATGAGGCCAACGTGCCTCGGCTCTGGAAATGGTCTCAATTATTTCATTATAAACCAAGGTCATTAGGGAGCTTTCCTCCGTGTTTGTGAACATAATCATCGTCCTCCTTCTCAAATACATCTGACCCATCATCAATAATGAAAGCACTGATAATCGCTACTAGCTCACGCTCAGTCATTTCAGTTTTGTCCCAGGAAAACAACTCTCCAACCAGTGGAAGGTTTGCCAGTCCCGGAATGCCGCTTTGAGTTCGGCCTGTCCTCCGTTCGAGTATTCCACCTAGCGCAGAGCTGGTTCCCGAAGGTTGACAGAGAACTGTAGAAAACGAACTAGAGCTTATTGCCGGTAAAACAGCTGCACCCAGCTCGATCTGATTTGTCCAATCCAAACTGCTCACTACAGCTTGAACTTCGAGTTCTATGTTTTGCTTTCCGGCTAGCTTAGGGATAATTGTGAACTGAATCCCATATTCTTTCCATTGAACCCCATCCCCGTCACTAACCGGAATTTCTCCACCAACATGAATTTGGGCCTTTTCTCCTTCAACTGTAGTTAACTCCGGCTCCGCTAATATCCGTACTTTACCTTTTGAACTTAACAACCTGAGTCGGCTTATTAAATCGCCGTCGCGTACAAACGAACCGATCTGAAAAAAACCTCGATCAGTACCTTCTAATTTAAATGGGATAGAGTTATCCCAATCAAAACCTAATTCGGAAATGTCCTGACGATTCAACTCTAGTAAATGTAGGCGAACGCGAATCTGCTGGAGTTTTGGTTCTGGCAAAATGGGCTCGGTATTTGGAATAGTTTTGACTAATGACACGATGTTGCCTTTCTCGACTCGGTCTTTGATAATCTGCTGGTAAGCCTGAAATTCTTCCGGTGGTAAGCTTCCGATAATAGCAACTATATTCCCTTTTTGAACGAATTCAAAGCTTGGCCATAGTGCGCCTAGTAGATCGATTAAGTCCTGAGTATTATCAGAATCATGGTTCGGCTTAACCTGAACAAGCTCGACGAGATTTACTACTCGGAATGGTAATTGGTCGAGCATTTGTTCAATCCGGTGATATTCCTCCATAGTGACAACCCGACCCGACATAATAGCCAAATCATTTTTTATAAGTTTTAGTGTGAGGGTCGGATTATTAAGATTTTGTTGAATCATGCCATTAAAAGCAATAATGTTTAACTTGCTTTCCGGATTCTTCAATCTGACTGCTATGCCTGGAAAACGTTGAGTTATTGCTTGAGTAAGCTTTTCCGGATCACCATCTACGACGCCCCACACGAACACCTGGCCATTTACCTCGATAACATTTACAGTTGGACCAATCAAGTATTTAATATAATCTTGGACTTCACGCATTTGCCAAGGTGACACTTCTACCACGACTCTTTTGATTAAAACTGAATCCGAATCAAGCAATAGCATATTTGTCCGTCCTACACCTACGGCATTCACCAACAAATGAGTAGAATCAATCAGTTTAGCTTGAACGACCTCAGGATTACCTATAGCAAGTTTGTGGACACCAAATACTTCTATAACTTCACTGTAGCCCGGCTGTAAGGACAACTTTTGATATTCAGCAGCTTGGCATGGTAATGAAAGTAACAATGACAATACTATGACCAGTAAAAGCAAGTGGCTCCTCAACAGTTAATCCCTCCCTTCTGATAAGTGGATTAACTGGCTTTGAGTACCGTTAATTATTTCAATTGTTCGGTGCTCAGTTTTTGATAATGGAAATAAATTGCTGGTGAGAGTCAATTCGGTGGCGACTTGAATCTGTTCATGATAGCTGTCATTGTCAGCCCTTTTTATCAGAGTCAGCGACCCTAGTTTCTCGGCCAGGGCAATCAATTGAGCCTGTTCTAAGGAGACCTCGACAATCACTCCTGAGTTAGTGCTACCAAAACGATATACCTCTGATTCACTAGAAACAATTGAAGATACAGTCACATTTTGCGCAATAGTAAATACCTGAAGAACTCCATCTGGAGAACTACTTACACTGAGAATATCTACCTTATCGCCCTGTTTGAGTGCCCCACTCCCGGCCAAAGCAACTCCTTCAAGAAAATACCATCTCTTTCCACGTGGTGATTCTTCGATTGTTGGGTTACCCACTTTCAAGCTTGTTATCTGCTCCCCTTGCTGCATAAATACTTTAACCTCTTTCCCAACCAAGTCGGCTTTTTCACCATCCAAATAGACACCTGCCAGACATGCATCCCGTGGAATCTGTAGCAACCGAATATCATCTAATTCGAGCACATCACCTGGCTCTAAATCTTTGGCAGTGACCGCCACCGGAACGAATGAGCCCTTGGCCATGATCTGGTTTTCCAGCATGGAGAGATACCAGTTGACAATTACTACGCAGCCGAGGGTCGTTAAGCCAATCACCAGTAATGTCTTTACTGGATACTCATTCCTCCTAAACCTTTTGCCAACCGTTCGCTGCTTCATGCGCCGATCTCCCGAAGCTCAATGATTTGCCTGTGCGATCGAGCTGTGTTCTCGATGCCGGTGATTAGTAAAAGTACCGACGTTTTGCCCTGCCTTTCCTGGCTGATGCTCACGATCACTTTTGAACCAGGTTTTACGTAGTAACTGTTCTTAAACATTTCTCTGCCACCCAAACTCTCCATATGCATTTCTTCTTTGTACCCCAGCTTTTCCAGGTGCCTCCGATAGAAATCAACTACATGCTGGAAGGAGAAGTTCGTTTCATAACTAACCGAGATTTGCATTTCTCCCGCACCGCTTTTAAAAATAATGGGGTCCGAAGCTCCTGGAAATAATGGGATCGGAGCAATTTCGCGCGCAATGGCATTTATGTCCGCTGTTTCACGCAAGTGAGCAGGCTTATCAGTTACTTCAATTGATATTAATGAGCTATCAGGATAATCGGTGAGACCAGTTAGAATAATAATGCTGCAAGCTAATTCCCCTTGTTCATAATATAAAAATCTCCCTTTGTCGCCCAAGCCTAAATCTCCATATGAGGCGTCCAGAGTTGATTCTTCCCAGCCCCATTTGCCCATGTTCCGTGCATAATAGTCCTCAATTACCGAAACCGGATCACCCGAATACTGAATCGCCACGATATGTTTGTGAAAATTAAACTCTGTATTGAATCGTTGCACTTTCTGAGATCTCGGATAAAGTAAATAGTCCCACTCTCCGCTACTGGCAATAACGGAAGTAGGTGCGCAAAAAGAAGTAGGAACCATACTCAGCAAAGTTAGCAATAAAACTAATCTAGAATACGGGTTTTTGGACATTGATTTTAACCTCCTAAAAACCTATAGAATACTCAACGGCATGGCCGTCTTGGCAGAAATGACATACTGCTTCTTAATGGCATTGGAAAACGGTACGGCAAAGATACATCTGGCTCCGACGGTAACTTTAGTAAGTGTCCGATCTATTGATATCTCTAGATCCTGTGGCTCGATAGGGAGATTATCCATGCAAATTGATCTCGTAATTGGTTCACCGGGAATCCCTAGACTTTCACAGCGAGCCCCTTCACGCACTGCGATTGACATAACTATTTTTGCCCGACCCATTTCCCCAATCCAGATAATGCCGTTCAGTAAGATTATCAACAATGGTAGAACCATCAGAGCTTCAACGACCGTTTGCCCTCCTTGGGCATTATTGACTACTGCTTTTAGCCAAGTAGGCCTTATAATCTGCTGCCGGCAAGGGCCAGAGAACGTATTTCCCAATCAATCTCCCTCCTGTGGGTATTGAAGCAGCCGTGGTAACCCATTTCCTATTATCAGAAAGGCTCCAGCTAACCACCGTCTTTCTCTGTTGCAAATCCCCTGAATCTTTACACCACAGTGGGATCCTTTTTAATCCGAGAATGTTTAAGTAATGTCGTTGAACACACATTTCTGGGGCATCGATGACAACTCCAACCGTTTTGGCATTCTGCTCCAAACCATACATAATTGCAGCTAAAGATGCAGCTGATGGAGTAGCTTGAATCACCTGATCTTGCAGATTTTGAATTGACCGGACCCATTTCAGAGTTGCTCCTTTGGAAAAGAAGACCGAAATACCGGCTCCGATAAGCATACCATTTGTTATCGCAATTAAGTTCAAACTGTCGGCCATAATGCTTCCTGCTTGCAGAGCGCTGCCATCTGCTATGTGTTGCAGTTCAAGTCGGGCCACAATCATGTTAATGCTTTCTTGCAGCGAAGTGGTTAGTAACAGTAATCCAGCGATCACAAATATCACGATTATCAGTGCTTGTCCTTTGGCCTGTCCGGCGGTCACTGTACCACCTCCATTTGCACGGACAACACAGACGATGTCGGTGGCCAAACCGTAAAAAGTGATTCTCGCAATAGTTTAATTGAAGAAGACACCCTTGTCTCATCATTTGTTAAAGAAGCAAATAACGGCAACCATTTCCCCACCCCTTTTTCAGCAACTGCTAATAGGGGGGGCACTCCAAGTTTCACCGTATCGTACTCGCTGGGTGGTCGGGAACTAGCCGTGCGGAGGCAATGAAAAAGTGCATAATGGATAATGTACTCATCTCGAAAGATGATCAAAGCGTCGATGCAAAGCCATACAATCATTAAGATTAATGGTAAGACTATCAGAACTTCAACCAGACTATGCCCTTTTTCACACACCTTGACCACCTCCGATCTGTTAAATTGGGGACACCGATGATTGATGAAATGCCCCTGTCCATTTCTACCAGCCAATACCCTGTTTTTTTATTTTTGAATTTTTAAGTTTTATATCGCTATTCAGCGATGCTGTCGGCGAGTGTCATGAACTTCGCCTGAATACTTCCACCAAGTGTCTTTACGGCAACTATACAGGCCACAGCTATTAAAGCAGTCAATAACCCGTATTCGGCCAAACTTTGGCCGTTCTCGTCGGCTGCTAGTTGCCGAATCCATTGCATCGAATCTCCCTCCTTTTACCTAGATTTCGGCGTCCCCAAAATCTAAAAGATTGGTATGGACAATAAATTGTTGATACCGGCTATAAAGTTATGAGATACCGTCTCTAGAGTTGGAAATAATACGGAAAACGTTAACGCTAATAAAGCCGAAACCAGCACGTATTCGATTATCGCCGAACCTGACTCGTTGCATTGATTCATACCTAACACCCTAGTCAAACCATAAATTTCCTGTTATAATAAAAGCACAGCGGCCGACCACGGTCGCGTTGTCACCATCGAAGCTGGGCGGCCAAACCTATCCTTCGATGGTGACTATTATTATTCTTAACACCGATATCGACGTCTATCGACAAATTTCGACGCTAATCGACATCAGCTATCTATTGTCTTGCGATACCTCGTTCTAGTATTGTATTTCTTTTAGTGACTCAATTATACAATCTGTTTCCATAATTTGTCAATATCAAATTCTCAGTTTTTTCGCAATGTCTTGGTGAAGATATCATAAGTTTCTTATGGTTTATTGAGCCTCCAAACGCTTTAAGCATACAGGATCATCGTTCGCCAATTAATCCAAATGAGCAATCCGGATATCACCTTGCCAACGACCCCAAACACTTCTCATGGCTCAATGAATTTACTTATAATTGCATAAAAATAGGACAAAAGTCCCTAATTAAAGAAGGATTTTCCAAAATACCGTAGAAGTCTTTGGTGTGATCAAACCCAAACTATAACCAAATGCGAGATATTTTCCCAGCGCAATACAATTTTTTTTGCGCATTCTGACCCCCTCCCCCGGGGGTCACCCCTTAAGATAATATGAAGTTTCTGACACCATACAGCACTCAATACTGCTAGAAAAAGGAGGTATCAATTACCATGCGCAACCCGAAAACAACATTTCTATTCGCCTCGTTACTTGTGCTAGCGTGCAGCGTAACCGGGTTGGCAGCTGATGACTCGGCTTGCATCACGTGCCACACCAACTATTCGCTTCTCGACAACATGGTTCCGGTGATCACGAAAGTTTCCACCGGCGGTTGAGGGGTCTCCGCCCCTCAGTTGAGTGGGAGTGAAAAATACGGCATCAAAGATGAGTTCATCGAGTCGTTCCACGGGTCACTTGGCTGCATCAGTTGTCACGGAGGACAAAACGTTCTCGACAAAGACCAAGCTCACGTTGGTCTGGCTCCCGACCCTTCTGCTATTGAAGGTGGAGTTTGTGCTGACTGCCATTCTGATGTAGCTGAAACCTTTAAGACTTCTCTCCACTATACAGCTAGAGGACAAGGTTTGGGATTAGAGGCCCTCACCCGTGAAGGAGCGATCTATAGCCACATCCCCGATGACCACATTCTCGAAGTCTTCCAAGGTGACTGCTACGGCTGCCATGCTACCTGCGGGCAGTGCCATATTAGTCTGCCAAACAATCTCAACGGTGGTTTACTGGACGGCCATATGATTGTTAAGACTCCTTCAGCTGAAGGAAGCTGTTACAACTGCCACGGTGCCAGAAGCGCCGGCGAATACATCGGCAACGTCAACGGCATTCCCACAATGGCTGATACCCACTGGAAAAACGCGAAGATGGAGTGTGTCGACTGCCATTCACTAAGCAACTTCCACGGCACCGGCACATTGGAAACCGAAAAATTCCAACTTGCCGAGTTGCCTAAGTGTGTTGATTGCCATCTGAGTGCCGCACCAGGCCAAGGTGACATTCCTGCGCACAATGCACACCCCGAAAACACATTACAATGTCAGGTGTGCCACTCGGTTGCCTACAATAACTGTTGGGATTGCCACTTCACTCTAAACGACCAAGGTAAATACGGCACCAAGTCCACCGCTAAGTTGGCCTTTAAAATTGGTTTGAACCCAGAACCGGATGAATTACATCCGTGGAAGTATGTCCTGGTTCGCCATGTGCCGACAGCAGAAAATACCCTTGGCCACTTAGGTGAAAACTTGCTGCCCAACTTCGATAACATTCCCAACTGGAAGATGACGGCGGCGCATAACATCCAACGCAGGACACCGCAAAACACTTCGTGCAACAAATGCCATGGTAATGCGCGGCTCTTCCTGACAGAAAAGGATCTTACCGCAACCGATCCTGCAGCCAACATGGATCTAGTAGTCAAGGATATCCCTGCCAAGCTGTAATCCGTACAAGCCTGGCAGTTAAGAAAAAACACTTAATAGGAGGTAATCTAGATGAACAAAAGAATGTCACGTGTAGCACTGTTGACCCTGCTTCTCACTTTGGCACTTTCCCTATCCGCCTCGGCCGCTTTAGCTGATTTGCAGGCGGAGGCTAAATCCAAAGTGCAGAACATCACCCCGATGGAACTGAATATGCGGTTGGAAATGGGCGAGGAGATCTTTATTCTTGACATTCGTAACTACGATGAATGGCTCTCCGGTCACATTCCCGGCGCTACCCATGTCCACCGTGATCTAATGGAAATGAGAATTGAAAGTCTGGTTCCTGATTATGATACCGAGTTTGTCGTAAACTGCAAATCCGGCGGCCGTTCCTTACTCGCTGCCGAACAGTTGATGCGCATGGGCTACAAGAACGTCCTCAACCTCGAAGGCGGTATGCTTGCCTGGATCAAATCAGGTTATCCCATCCAGACCGACCTCGGCACTTTCGTCAGCGCTGAATAATAATCCCCAGACAACTACACATTAAACGCGAGGCCCTTCTGCAAAGCAGAAGGGCCTGTTTTATTTCAATCCGTCATAAAAAACCGCCCTGCAGCGTGGCGGTAAACAAAAAAATTTCCTGGCAACGACCTACTCTCCCAGGACCTCGCGGTCCAAGTACCATCGGCGCTGGAGGGCTTAACTGCCGTGTTCGGTATGGGAACGGGTGTTTCCCCTCCGCCATCATCACCAGG
>JAAYHC010000064.1 GCA_012735535.1 Bacillota bacterium | reverse complement strand
TGGGCCTCCATCTTCTCATCCCCCGGGTTATACAGGATAATATTCGGCTCGATCCCCTGCAGATGAATGGATTGACCACCGGACGAATACCACTTCTGGGTGGTCAAGACCAGTCCGGAACCATCGTGGAGCGGAAAAATCGTCTGCACCGATCCCTTGCCGAAGGTCTGGGTACCGATCAAGGTCGCCCGTCCCAGATCTTTCAGGGCTCCGGCGACGATCTCGGAAGCGCTGGCACTACCCTTGTTGACCAGAACGACCAATGGCAAATCCGGATACCCGGTCCGCTTCGTCGCCGAAATGGTCTGTCTGCCGGCTCCGTTGCGCCCGGCGACATGCAGGATCGGCCCCTCGCTGACGAACTCGTCGACCATCTCGATCGCCGCGGTGAGCAGTCCGCCCGGATTAAAACGCAAGTCTAGAATTAAGCCTTGCATCCCTTGTTGTTCCAACTCGGCCAACTTGGTATGGAGCCCCTGCATGGTAGTGCCGGTAAATGAGGCGACTTGCAGATAGCCGATGCCGTCTTCGAGCATCCGGCCCTCGACACTAGGAACCTGGATGATTTCGCGGATAATCTCAAATTCGATATACTCTAAATCAGGGCCCCGTTCGACCCCGATGATCACTTTCGTCCCCTTCGGGCCGCGCATCAAGTTCTGGGCCTGTTCCGAACTCATTCCTTCCGTACTCTTGCCGTCGATGGTCGCGATGAAATCCCCGGCTTTGATCCCCGCACGCGCTGCCGGGGTCCCCTCAATCGGGGCGATCACCGTAATCCGATCATCGCGCATCCCCATATAAATGCCGATACCGCCGAACTCCCCGCTGGTGTCGACCTGCATCTCGCTATAGCTCTTGGCGTTGAGGTAGCGGGAATAAGGATCGTTCACCGCCCGCATCAGCGCCTGGATCGAGCCGCCGGCAACATATTCGCGGGTTAAGTCGACGATGCTCACCGGCTCGACATAGTGCAACTTGATTAAGGTGATCACCTCGAGCGCTTTGCGGAAAGAAGCATCTTCGGAGGCCGAAGGCTGTTGCGCGGTGATAAAAACACTGGTAGCAACGATTAAGATCGCTACCAGCAGTATAGGAATCAACACCTTGCGGTGACGCACTGACATGCCAAAACCACCTTTTATCTCAAATCACATTCTTATCGTTATGCCCCACACTTAGCGGCTATTCACTCAAATATTCGAGGGGATTAACCGGTTGTCCGCCCCTTCTGACCTCAAAATGCAGGTGTGGCGCCGTACTAACCCCGCTATTGCCAACCTCGGCGATAATCTGGCCGGTGTTCACCCACTGGCCAACCTCGGCTAACAGCCGCGATGCATGGGCATAGAGGGTACTATAACCATTCGCATGTTCAATAATAATGGTGTAGCCATAACCGCCGACCCACCCGGCCAAGACCACGCGACCCTCCCCGGCCGCTTTGATCGGGGTGCCCTCCGGTGCGCCGAAGTCAACCCCTTCGTGGAAACGATTAACGTTGTCCAGGGGATCGAGGCGCCAGCCGAAGTTGGCGGTGATCGGCGCCGCTACCGGCCGGGCGAACTTGACCCGCGGCTCGGCAGTCCCGGGGGTCGGTTTTGGCGTCGGCGGTGGTGGGGGCTTGTTCGCCTCCAGCCAGGCCTGAATCCGTTGAGAATTCGCCGCCAGCTCCTTGATCGCCTGCTCTTGGCCGCTCTTTTCTTTGAGGATCTCTTGCAGCTTCTGATCCCGCTCGGCCCGGCGCTTGGCCACCTGGTCAACCTGTTGCTGGGCCTGCCGTTCCAGTTGGGTCAGGCGGGTCCGTTCCTGTTGCAACCGGGTGCGCTCCCGATTCAACCGGGCGCGCTCCGCTTCGGTAGCCGCCTTTTGCGCACTTACCCGCTGGTACAACTCGACATCTTGCTCAAGCAGCGCTGAAAAGAGCCTGAGGCGCATAACCCAGTCATCCACAGCCCCCGGTACCAACAAGAGATCAAGCAAATCGGTGCCTGAGGACATATACAGCTGGCGTAGGCGCCGGTTATAACCGACCATGATCTCCGCCAGCTTGGCTTGGCTCTCTTCGTACCGTTGGGTCGCCGTTTTGACTTCTTTTTCTATTTCGGCAAGTGAAGCGCTAGTCCTCTGGCGAGCTTGTTCCACCCTTGCCAATTCTTGTTTGGCCCGCGCCAGCTCTTGATCTAGCTCGCGCAGCTCGGCCATGATGGCACTTTCGGTTTTGGCCAAATCGGCCAATAAGGCCTGAGCCCGGCTTTGCGCTTCTTTGATCTCAGCCAACTCCCGCTGTTTGGCGGCATACTCGTCAGCTCGGCTACTGCCGGCCCAGACCAGCAATAACAGTAGCAGCAAACCGGATATCCATTTGTACCTCTGCCAAGTTATCCCGAACATTCTCTCACACCCAGGCCTATTTCAGGTACTTGCGCACCGAGAGCCAACTGCCCACTATCCCCATCACCAGACCCAAGCCAAACAAGGCCGCAACCATTTGGGGCACGACCACCTCACGCGGCAGGATCGGCAGGAAGGGGAGCGCCGTGGGCACGCGGGTCAGGAGGAAGCGATAGAGAAAATCCCCCGCCAAACTGGCTAGCCCGGCGCTAACTAGACCCATATAGATGCCTTCGAAAACAAAGGGCGCTCTGATATAGCCGGACGTCGCCCCGACCAACTTGCGGATCTCGATCTCCGTCTTGCGCGCAATTACGGTCAGCCGGATTGTGTTGACGGCGATGAATAAAGTGGCCAGAAAGATCACGACCATGCCGAGCAGGCTGAACCGGGAAATCAGGGTGACCAAATCAAGTAGCTTGCCAAGAGACTCTTGGCCGTAGACCACCTCTTCGACTTCGGGAAAACTCCGGATCTGCTCGGCTAACTGCGGCAGCGCATACGGATCGTTGACCTTGATCACAAAGGTATCCGGCAACGGATTTTCCGTCATCAAATCGAGTAAATCGGATCGTTCGCCCAACTGCAGCCGCAGGTTCTCCAGAGCCTCATCCTTGCCGACAAAGGTGATGGCTTCAACCTCCGGGAACCGGCTAAGCGCCTCACCGACAGCAACGGGGTTGGCGCGATCTCGGAGAAAGACGCGCATTTGGAGGCGCTGGGTTAAACTCTCATCAAGGCTGTTCAGGTTTAAAAAGGCGATGATAAAGAGGCCCTGGATCACGAAGGCCAGGGTAATGATGGTTACCGCGGTCAACCCCATCCCGCTCCGCGTTCTGAGGTTGGCCATGCCCTCACCGGCCAGCCTAAATGCTGTTCTGAGCTTCATTGCTGTAACTACCCCTTAACTCATCACGCACCACGCAGCCCTCGGCCATCGCGATCACTCGCCGCTGCAGCGCATTAACGATCGCATCATTGTGGGTCGCCATCAATACCGTGGTGCCGCGGAGGTTAATGGTTTCCAAGAGCCGCACGATCTCCCAGGAATGCTCGGGATCGAGGTTGCCCGTCGGTTCGTCGGCCAGCAGCACAATCGGATTATTGACCACCGCCCGGGCGATCGAAACACGCTGCTGCTCGCCACCGGAAAGCTCGTGCGGGTACACCCCCGCCTTGTCGGCCAGTCCCACCAGCTCAAGGGTGGAGGCCACCCGTCGCTTGATCTCCCGACGCGGCAGTTCGCAGACCTCAAGCGCAAAAGCGACATTCTGCGCAACGGTCAGCTTCGGCAAGAGGCGGAAATCCTGGAAGACCACCCCGATCTTCCGCCTAAGATGAGGGATCTCCCGCCGCGAGAGCCGGACGGTATTGCGCCCGTTGATCAAGACCTTGCCCTCGGTGGGTTTCTCCTCCCGGGTGATCAAGCGGAGGACGGTCGACTTGCCGGAGCCGGAAGGTCCGACTAAAAAGACGAACTCGCCCTTGGCGACTTGAAAACTAACCCGGTTGAGCGCCACCGTGCCATTGGCATATACTTTGGAAACATCAAAAAACTGGATCATACTGAATAAATTAGAGATTATCCTAGCTTGTCCTGCAACGACAAAGGTGCTAGCCCCTGATTTTACGGTGCTAGCACCTGGCTCAGAGTAAGTGTGCCCGGCCGGTTATTTGGCCTGCAGTACATCCTTGACCGCCTGGACGATATCGCCGGCGGTTAGTCCGTACGCCTTGAGCAGCGTCTCCGGATCACCCGATTCGCCAAAAACGTCTTTGACCCCGACGAAACGCATCGGGACCGGGTAGTGCCGGACGACACACTCGGCGACGGCCGACCCGAGGCCGCCGATGATATTATGTTCCTCACAGGTAACAATCGCGCCGGTCTCGCGGGCGGCGGCCAGTACCGCCTCCTCATCCAGCGGTTTGATCGTCGACATATTTACGACGCGGGCGGAGATCCCCTCCATCGCCAACTGCTCCGCAGCGGTCAAGGCGGCTTCGACCATAATCCCGCAGGCGATAATGGTGACGTCATCACCGGCGCGCAGAGTAGCGGCCTTGCCAATGACAAATTGGTAGTCGTCATCGAAGACCACCGGCACCTTGCTGCGCCCCAGTCTCAGATAAGCCGGGCCGTCATAATCCAGCAAAGCCTTGACCGCTTGCTCGGTTTCGACGGCATCGGCCGGGACAACCACGGTCATCCCCGGAATAACTCGCATCAGAGCGATATCTTCGTTGGCCTGGTGTGAAGCACCGTCCTCACCCACGGTCAATCCGGCGTGAGTCGCCGCCACTTTGACATTAAAGCGGGCATAAGCGATCGAGTTGCGGATCTGTTCCCAGGCTCGCCCGGTGGCAAAGATGGCAAAGGTGCTGGCAAATGCGATCTTGCCGGCCGCGGCCAACCCGGCGGCGGTGCCCATCAGATCCTGCTCAGCGATGCCCATCTGGAAAAAGCGTTCAGGAAAGGCTTTGGCAAAAACCCCTGTCTTAGTCGAACCGGAGAGGTCGGCATCAAGAACGACCAAATCCGGATACTCCGCCCCGTATTTGGCCAGCGCCTTACCGTATGCATCTCTGGTCGCAATCAGATCACCTTTCGCCATTACTTACCCCTCCTTTGCAACTGCCTCAACGCCTCCGCCAACTGCTCGGCATTCGGCGCTTTCCCATGCCAATCGGCCTGACCTTCCATAAAGTCGACGCCTTTACCTTTGATCGTTCGGCAGACGATCACCGACGGCTGGCCGGTGACCGCCAAGGCCTTCTCGGTCGCCGCAATGATCGCCGCGAGGTCATGGCCGTCGATCTCTTGGACATGCCAGCCAAAGGCCTCCCAGCGCGCGGGGATATTGGTCAACCCCTTGACCTCCCGGACATCGCCGTCGATCTGCAAATTGTTGTTATCGATATAGGCGACCAAATTATCCAGCCCCCGGTGCGCCGCGGTCATCGCCGCTTCCCAGACCTGACCCTCCTGGATCTCGCCATCGCCGAGCAGGGCGAAGATCCGGTGTTTTTCCCCGTTGAGCTTGGCCGCCAGAGCCAGGCCGTTGGCGATGGACAAACCCTGGCCCAACGACCCGGTGGAAACCTCCACCCCCGGGGTGCGTTTGCGGTCGGGATGGCCCTGCAGAATTGAGCCGAACTTGCGCAGGGTATTGAGCTCGGCGGGGTCAAAATAGCCCGCCTCCGCCAAGGCGGCATACAGGACCGGGGCCGCATGGCCTTTACACAAGACAAAGCGGTCGCGCTCCGGCCACTCAGGATTTTTCGGGTCGTGTTTCATAATGTGAAAGTACAAGGCGGTGACGATTTCAGTCGCCGAAAGCGAGCCGCCGGGATGTCCGGATCCGGCTGCGCCGACCATCTGGATGATCTTTTCGCGAATTCGCCACGCCCGCTCTGTTAATTGCAACTAGTCCAACCTCCCATTTGTTTTGACTATTCTTTGCTATATTAAAGACCTGCCGGCTCTCTTCCTCTTTGGCCTAATAGGGATTTTGCAAACCTTTGAAACCCTCGCCCAAGACCTCATGGGCATCGTGAATGACCATGAATGCTCTGGGATCAATGCGGGAAACAATCTGTTTCAAGGTCGCGATCTCCGAGCGGGCCACAATGATGAAGAGCACCTCGCGCTCGGTCTTGGTCCACATCCCGGTGGCCTTAAAAGAGGTTACCCCTCTGGCCATCTTGTCCAAAACAGCTTGCGAGATTTCCTCGGCATGGTCGGAGATGATGTAGGCCGCCTTGGCATAAACCATACCCTCCTGGACCAAATCGATCACCCGGGTGGTGATGAACAAAGTGATGAGGGCATAGAGAGCTAGCTCGGCGCCAAAGACGATCCCGGCAAAAGTGATAATGGCGAAGTCGATAACCAACAGGGTCTGACCGACGCTGATGCGGAAAAACCGCTGCAGCAGCAGGGCTGCCAGGTCGGTACCCCCGGTCGAACCGCCCCATTTCAGCGTCATCCCGATGCCGATACCCGATAAAATACCGCCCCACAGAGCAGCCAGCAGCGAATCGGAGGTTAAAGCCGGCAAGAAGGCCAAAGCATCGGTCAGTACCGACAACATCACCGCTCCGTAGAAGGTTCTGACCACAAAGGTGCGACCGATCATCCGCCAGCCGGCGATGAACAACGGCACGTTGATGACCAGCATGGTCACGCCCACATGGAAGCCGAAAAGATGATAAAAGACGGTGGCCAGTCCGCTGACGCCGCCGGCGGCGATCTTGCCCGGCACCAGGAACAAATCTAGCGCCAAGGCGGTCAAAAGAGCGCCGACCGTGATCAAGAAGTAATCGCGAACAACCAGTTGCCAACTTGTTCTGTTGCTAGACATCTTCCTCACCCCTCAACCGCCTGCTCCGGCGATAGATCAGCATAACGAACTGAGGTAAGGCCAGCATCCGCGGCAGCCGTGCGGGCTGTTGAATCAAGCGGTAGAGCCACTCTAAACCCAGGCGACGCAGCCAGAGCGGGGCCCGGTTTACCCGGCCGGCCCAGACGTCGAAGACGCCGCCGACCCCGATCGCGGCCCGGCACTTGAGCCGCTCGGCATGTGCGGCGATCCAATACTCCTGGCGCGGCGAACCCAAACCTACCAACAAGAGATCAGGCTCGGCCGCGTTGATCTCGGCAATGATCTGCTCGGACTCTGCGGCGGCAAAATAGCCGTGCCGAGCTCCGCAGAAGACTACGCCAGGATACCGCAGCCGGATCCGGCGATGAGCCTCGCCAACCACATCCGGTCTGGCTCCTAAGAGATAGACCCTCAAGGGGCGCTCGGCATCCTGCATCGCCAAAGCCAAGATCTGCTCGACCAGCTCGATGCCGGGCACCTTGGTAACCGCCGGATGGCCCAGCTTGTGTGCGGCCCAGACGACACCGACCCCATCGGCCACCACCAACCCGGCCCGGTTGACGATAGCGGCAAAATGTGCATCGCGCTGAGCTGCAACGACCATCTCCGGGTTGAGCGTAATGATGTGCAGCAGCGGCGCCGCCGGCGTTTGGCAGTGCCGGAGCACCTTGGCGGCGGCCTCCTCAAGGCTCAGTTCATCAAGTTTTAAGCCCAGGATATTTCTAGCAGACAAGACTATTCTCCTCTAGTCTCACCAAGAATTATTTCTGCAAAGACCTCTTGGGTTCGGCGAGCCGCTGCGGCGAGGGCATGCAGCACTTCCGGCTCGACTCGACCACCGGCTTCCAAAGCCTGACGGGTTCGTTCTCGATCCTGGAGATCCTCCCAGACGAGCACGGGGAGGTTCAACAGGCTGCCGAGCGCCGCAACTTTTGGATCATAACCGATCCCAACCGCCGGAACGCCTAAAACCGCCGCCAGGGCGAGCGCATGATAACGGCCGGCGACGATCAGGCTGCTCGAGGCAAAGATCTCCGCGACATCCTCCAACCGCTGCCAAGGCGGAGCAAGCGAAGCGGCTATACCCAGGGAAGCGAGTTTCGCCTGCAGCTCAGCCGCGAGTGCCCGATCATGGTCCGGTTGGAGCAGACAGAGCATTACCTCCCAGTGGCGGGCTTGACAGTACCCGGCGATCGCCGCAGCAATTGAATCCAGCCACTGGTGGCCTTTGCCCGGCCATTCGCGCACGACCAGGGTTAAAACCGGTTCGGTCGACTCCTGGCTGCGCGGAGCAAAAAGATAACCGCTGAAAGTTGGATCGGCCGTCACACAAATCACCGGCTTGGCAACGCCAACTTCCTGCAACAAAGCGTAAGAATTCCGATCCCGCAGGGTGATCAGGCAGGTCTGGTCCAAGACTTTTTTGACCAGCGGGTAATGCTCGCGCCGGATTAGCGGGCCCAGCCCCTGGCCCCACAGGATGATCCGCTTATTGTTTCTAATCGCATACCAGAGGAGGGATAAATAATAGAACAGGCTGCGACTGGAAGTCACATCCTGTAACAGGCTGCCTCCCCCGCAAACCACCAGATCACATTCTTTGATCGCTCGCCGGATCTGCTGCGGCGTCCGTTTGACCGCCACCAGGCCGTGAAGCAGCTCCGTGGCCTCAGGATCGCCGGAAATCACCGTGAGTTCGACAGCCGGCAGCACCTCCCGGATGGCGGCGGCAACCTCGGCCAAGCTCCATTCATCGCCGAAATTGCCAAAGCCATAATAGCCGAGCAACAAGACCTTCATCTCCGCTCCTCCTTAATTGTCCAGCGGATGATGAAAATAGCGACCAGCCCAAGAAGCGCTCCGAGCCCGAGACCGTTGACGGTGCGCAAGGCCGAGATCACGAGCGGCGTATGGGCATGGGTGAAGGTATTTAACACCGAGAGCACCCCGATCGTGCCGATGGTTAATAAGGCCCCTCCAACCGCCGGATTGCGGAAGTGGTTTAAGGCCCAGAACCCGGCCAGTAAAGCCGGATGGCCCAGCATGAATTCTTTGGTTCGCGGCCTGACGACTAAGAGCTGCTCCAAGAGATCACGGGCCTGACGCTCCCAACTCGCCACCACCACAATATTACCCGTACGCAAGACTAGATAAACTACGGCAAGGAGAGCGACCGGCAAGACCAGCCAGGTCACGCGATTGGCCAGCAGATTCCTGAAATAGCCTTGACGCCAGAAAACCCAGCCCACAATGAGCGGCGGCAGCAGGTGCATCAGCTTAACCCCTAAGAATTGGCGGGTCTTCAAGAGAAACTCGGGTTGGGCGAGCGCAGCGATGATCAGCAACACCCCGGCCAGCATTAAGGCCAACATCTGCAGCAAAGCGGTCAGCGGCAGCCGTTGGCGACTAGTCGGCAATAAAACCGCCAGAGCCGGGAAGGTGATAGCGATACCGAGGGCTGCACATTGCCGGGCCGGCACGGTCCCGCCCAGTAGATACAATCCGGTGAGGGCGAGCGCAGCAGCCGCTCCCAAAGCGCCGACAATCAGCATTACGCGCCGGATCCACCATTGCTCCAAGACGATTCCGCTCAAGAGGTAGGCCCCCGCCGCCAAGCCGAGCACAGCCCCGAAAAAGCTCCAATCAAAGAGCGGGAAGACCGGTAATACCGGTACCGGACCCGGATGATAACCGGCCTTGGCAAGCCCGGTGGTAATGCTTTCGAGCGTTTGCACGCTGACCTCGAGTGCGGATGCCCCCTCCCCGACGGCTGCCGAATGGGGCAGATAGGGATGAAAGTACAAAAGGCGCATATTCCGTTCGCTAGCAGCCCGGATCCAGCGCGCCGTCGCCGCCCGCGGGTTAATAAGATCGGTTTCTTCCGGCGTGATGGTATGCACCCTGACCAAACGGTCCCGATGCCTGGCCGCGAGCTCTGCCAACCCTTTTTGAGTCGAAAACTCGACCGCACCCAGCAAGAGTGCGTTGCGGTTGAGCTGCTCCGAAACCACGCCTAAGCGGTCCGGATAGCCGAGCACCGCTTCGCCCTCAAAGATGACCGGTCGGCCGGGCAACCGGTCGAGGTAGGCAAAAACTTGCCTGATCTGTTCCTCCGTCGCCCGGGCGATGAAGGGGATGCGCGGAACCAAATCCAGACCGACGCTCTCCGCTACATCGACCGCTTGGGGATCCAGGCCGACAAAGGTGTGGTCAAAAGCGAGCGAGGAGATCCCGGTTGGAACTGTGTAGCCCGCAGGCAAGAGCAACACTCCATCGCTGAGTATGCACTCTTCCCATTTGGCGGGGTACTGAAAAGCCTCGCGCTCGGCAGCCGGCACAAAGATGGCCTTGCCGGTCGCCAAGAGATCGGCGACGGTCTGCACCGGAACGCTCAAGCCCGTTGCTCCAGCCGCTTTGAGCCTTTTAGCAGCCTCGGTCAGCGAGAGCCCTTCGGCCTCGGCCAGCAAACGCAGGCTGGCCAGGTCTACCGTAATTTCATAGGTGCGGTAAGCCTGCTCGACCTGGTACCGTCCGTAAATTGCCGGGATGGCCAGCACGACCCCGACCACCAGGATGGTGATGGCGATCCGCAGTTCAGCGCGTGTGAGCAATGACACTCACTCCTCCCTCCGCCAGCAGAACCTCCGACAGCTCCAGGGGCACCGGCAGAGAAGTCAGGTCCAACGGAATAATCAGGTAGTCCTGGAGCAGTTCCTCCAGCAAGACCGGCGGCATCTCCGCATTTTGCATCACCAGCCGGAGCGGAATCACCCGCAACCGATTTTCCGGCAGGACGGCCAGCGTCCCATGGAGACTGACTTCCAAACGCCGCCCGAGGATCGGAATGACTCCGCTTAACTGAAAAGTGTCCGTATTACAAGTGACCCGAAAAAACCGGCCGGCGATGGAAAAACGTTCAAAATACGCGTTGAGGTTCTCTTCGCTCAAATCAAGCCTGGCCTCGACCTGATCCAGCCGGTCAAAGGTCAAAGGCCCACCGCGGATGAGTCGCAGCAGCGCAATGTCAACCTCTCGCCCGGCCAAAACAACTTGTTCGGCGCCAATAGACCCTAAAAGGGCCTGACCTAACTCAATCTTGACCTCGCTGAAACTGCCGCTCAAAAGGCCTAAAGGCAGTTTCGGCCGTAGTTCGACAACCGCAATTGCCGCGCCCGTGGATTGCACGAGTCCCTCAGCCATCTGCTCTTGAAGATAAATGGTCCCGCTGTACAGCAAGACACTGTACAGTAGGACCGCTCCAACTCCAAGCACGAGATATCGGTTGAGAGAATAACGCCGCATAATCCACCTAGCGTCAAGAGCTATTTCTTACCGCCGGCTTTCATCCGGAGATAGGCTTCGATAAACTCATCGATTTCCCCGTCCATAACCGCATCGACATTGCCGGTCTCAACTTCGGTCCGATGATCTTTGACCATGGTGTACGGGCAAAAAACATAGGATCGGATCTGGTTGCCCCAGGCAATCTCGGACTTCTCCCCTTGGATCTCCTGCATTTTACGCTCTTTTTCCTCTAACTTTAAAGCGGCCAGCTTCGCCCGCAGCATCTTCATCGCGGTCTCACGGTTGCTGATCTGCGAACGTTCCGATTGGCACTGGACGACTATCCCGGTCGGCAGATGGGTGATCCGGACCGCCGACTCGGTCTTGTTCACATGCTGGCCGCCGGCGCCGCTGGAGCGATAAGTGTCGATGCGCAGGTCATCCGGATTGATCTCCAACTCCTCATCATCCTCGATCTCCGGCATCACCTGGACGCTCACAAAGGAGGTATGGCGCCGTCCGGAAGCATCAAACGGTGAAATACGGACCAGACGGTGGACGCCGTTCTCCGACCGCAGGTACCCATAGGCATAGGGACCTTCGATGCTGAGGGTGGCACTCTTGATCCCGGCTTCCTCACCAGGCAGCAAATCGAGGGTTCTCACGGTATAGCCCTTATTCTCCGCCCAGCGGGTAAACATCCGCATCAACATTTGGGCCCAATCTTGGGCTTCGGTGCCGCCGGCACCGGGATGGATCGACAGAATCGCGTTGTTGGCATCATACTCACCGCCCAACATCATCTGCAGATCCCAGTCATCCACCGCTTTCTTGGTCTCCCGGTAGGCCTTGGCCAGCTCGGCATCTAAACCGCTAGCCGGATCCTCGAGCGCTAGTTCAAGTAAGACCTCGAGATCGCTGCAGGCATTTTCGATCTTCTCCCACCGGTTAATCTTCGCTTGGACAGCTTTGAGTTGTTGTGAGATCTTACCTGCCTGCACCGGATCATTCCAAAACTCCGGCTTGGCCATTTCGGCTTCCAGTTCGGCCGCCTGTTTATTCAGACCATCCAGGTCAAAGATAGTTCCTCATTTCTGCAACTTTCTCCAACAACTCGTTGACTGCAGATTTTAACTCATCCAACATTGAAATCCCCCACCTACTATTCTTTACCCAAACAACACTTCTTGTACTTTTTGCCACTACCGCAAGGACACGGGTCATTGCGCCCGACTTTCGGCGTCGTCCGCTTGGTCGGGGCAGTTCCGTCGACCGTTCCGGCGGCATCCCGGTTGGTGCGCACATTACGGACATGTTCACGCGGCGGATTGTTGGCAACCAGTTCGACCCGGTACACATACCTGACGGTATCCTCTTTGATCGCGTAGATCATCGCATCAAAAAGGTTATGGGCTTCGAACTGATACTCCATTAATGGATCGCGTTGCCCGTAGGCCCTGAGCCCAATCCCCTCGCGAAGCTCATCCATATTCTTGAGGTGCTCCATCCACTTGGTGTCGATAACTCGCAAGAGGACGAGTTTCTCGATCATGCGCAGTTGCTCGGCCCCGAGGTACTCTTCGCGTTGCCGGTAGGTCTGCAAAGCTAGCTCAAGCAGTTTGTCACGCAACTCATCGCGGTCAGTAATCCCTTCGATGAGCTGAAGCGCATTCGGCGGCAGCACCACCACGGTACCGAGCTGGGTGATCAGGCTGGCCCGATCCCATTCTTCCGGATAAGTTTCCGGGCTGATCTGCGCATCTACGAAGGCTTGCACCACATCGGCGAACATGCCGAGCACCAGATCATGGAGATCGTCTTGCTCGAGCACCTGACGGCGCTGCTGGTAGATTACCTTGCGCTGTTGGTTCATGACATCGTCGAACTGCAAGACCTGTTTACGCAGGTCAAAGTTGCGGGCTTCGACTTTCTTCTGCGCATTCTCGATCGACTTGGCAATCTGCGGATGCTCGATCGGTTCATCCTCCGACCAGCCCAACTTATCCATGATCATCGCAATGCGCTCCGAGCCAAACAGGCGCATCAAATCATCTTCGAGCGAGACATAAAAACGCGAGGCGCCGGGGTCACCCTGGCGTCCGCTGCGGCCGCGGAGCTGGTTATCGATCCGCCGGCTCTCGTGCCGCTCGGTTCCGATGATAAACAGCCCGCCTTTTTCGCGCACTATCTCCGCATCAGCAGCGGTTTCGGCCTTCGCCTCAGCCAGCAACTTCTGGTACTCGGCATAAGCTTCGGCCAACTCCGGGGGCACTTCGCCGACGCGGTGATCGGCGACCGCCCGGACAACTTCCGGCGAATAGCCGGCCTGCCGGAGGGCTTGTTGGGCCAGGAGCTCCGGGTTGCCGCCCAAGAGAATATCGGTACCGCGACCGGCCATATTCGTGGCGATCGTGACCATTCCGGACCGACCGGCCTGGGCGACGATCTCGGCCTCTTTCTCGTGGTACTTGGCGTTTAACACATTATGCGGCACGCCCCGGCGTTTAAGCATTTCACTTAAGCGCTCGGACATCTCGATGGAAATGGTGCCGACCAGCACCGGACGCCGACTTTCGTAGAGGGCGACGACTTCGTTGATGATCGCGTTAAGTTTGGCCTTTTCGGTCTTGTAAACGACGTCCGGATAATCCTGCCGAATCATCGGCTTGTTTGTCGGTATCACGATGACGTCAAGCCCGTAAATCTTACGGAACTCCTCTTCTTCGGTCTTGGCCGTACCGGTCATCCCAGCGAGCTTCTTGTACATGCGGAAATAGTTCTGGAAGGTGATCGTCGCCAAGGTCTGGCTCTCCCGGCGGATCGGCACACCCTCTTTGGCCTCAATCGCCTGGTGCAGGCCATCGCTATAGCGGCGCCCCGGCATCAAGCGGCCGGTGAACTCGTCAACGATGATGACCTCGCCGTCCTTGACAACGTAATCACGGTCGCGGTGCATCAGAGTGTGCGCACGCAAACCCTGGTTGACGGCGTGGTTGACGGCGATCTGGTCGGGATCGAAGAGGTTTTCCACCCCCAACCACTTTTCCATCTTCGCCACGCCCTCTTCGGTGAGCGCACAGGCCCGCGCCTTTTCATCGACCGTATAATCCGTATCTTTTTTCAGGAGCGGAATGTATTTGGCGACTCGCGTATAAAGATCGGTCGGTTGGTCGGACTCGCCGGAGATAATCAACGGTGTGCGAGCCTCATCGATCAGGATGCTGTCGACCTCGTCGACGATGGCGTAGTTCAGCTCCCGCTGGACCATCATCTCCGGGTGGACCACCATATTGTCGCGGAGGTAATCGAAGCCAAACTCGTTGTTGGTGCCATAGGTAATATCGCAGGCGTAGGCTTGGCGGCGTTGCTCATAGTCCAAGCCGTGGACGATGACGCCGACCGACATCCCCAAGAACCGATAGATCTGTCCCATCCACTCCGCATCACGTCTGGCCAGATAGTCATTGACCGTGACGACGTGAACACCTTTGCCGGTCAGGGCGTTGAGATACACCGGGGCGGTAGCGGCCAGAGTCTTACCTTCACCGGTCTTCATTTCGGCGATATTGCCGTTGTGCAGCACGATGCCGCCCATCAACTGCACGTCATAGTGGCGTTGGCCGAGCACTCGCTTGGCTGTCTCCCGCACCACTGCGAACGCCTCGGGCAGCAGGTCATCCAGGCTTTCACCATTAGCAAGCCGGGAGCGAAATTCAGCGGTTTTGCCTTGCAACTGTTCATCACTTAACTTGGCAACCTCCGGCTCCCAACTATTAATGACCTCAACGATCTCTCGCAAACGTTGAAGCTCTTTCTTATTCGGATCAAACAACTCGCGCAATCTGCCTAACATACCGCTACATCATCCCCAAAAATTGGCTTTTTCAGTTTACATCTAATCTAGTATATCATTTTTGCCGGGTGCTAACAATTTGCGTTGGCCGAAAGAACGACTAGACTTCGACGACAATCCGGCTGCCGCTTGGGGCGAGGCGGTAGATGCTCATCCGGGCATTCCATCTTTTTATTAACAACAGGACGATGCTGAAACCCAACCCATGGCCTTCGCTTTTGGTAGTAACGAAAGAATTGCCCAGGCGCGCGATCACTTCATCCGCAAAGCCCGGGCCTTGGTCGGCAACGGAAAACCACCCTTGGCTCTGGCGGCCGGCGCGATAATCTCTCACCCAGATGGACTCGGAGGCGTCGGTGAAGCTGCCGCTGCCAACGGCAAAGCTGATCGTGCCGGATGCCGGGGTCACGTCAATCGCGTTGGAGATAAGGTTTAGTAAAACTTGACGGACCTCGTGCTCGTCGATGTCGGCGATTAGCTCATAACCGGCATCAATCTCAATGTTTATACGCTTCTTTTTGGCCAGGAGCTCGGCAATTCCTACTGTTTCCGTGAGGATCTGCGTGATATTGGTCATGGTCTTTCCGCGCCCAGGGCTTGGTTTACTAAAGTT
>JAAYHC010000063.1 GCA_012735535.1 Bacillota bacterium | reverse complement strand
CTGACGGTGACGATTCACGATGTCGGCCACATGGATCGGGTGATTGATGTGATCTCCGGTGTTCAAGGGGTTGTGCACGTCTACCGCGCGAATCCTAGTTAGAAAGGGGTAGAAACCAGATGCGTGCCGTGTTGCAACGGGTCAGTGAAGCCCAAGTGCGAGTTGACGGAGTTGTAATCGGGGAGATCGGCCCCGGTTTTCTCATTTTGCTGGGGATTGAGGCTGAGGACACAGATGAAGACTTAGCATATGTACTGAATAAGACGATCGGACTGCGGGTTTTCCCTGATGAGCAGGGCCGCTTTAACCTTGACCCGGGCCAAGCCGGAGCCGAGATGCTGGTGGTCTCCCAGTTCACTCTGTTGGGGGATTGCCGGCACGGGCGCCGGCCCAGTTTTACCGCGGCAGCACCGCCGGAGGTGGCGGCCGAGTATTGCCGACGTTTTGCGGAGGGACTGCGAGCCGCCGGTTTTACGGTAGCTGAAGGAGAGTTCGGAGCGAATATGCAGGTCCATCTGGTCAATGACGGCCCGGTCACGATCTTGCTTGATTCCAGGCGGAGGTTTTAGGAGGTTAGCCATGGTGAAAATTGTACCTATAGTAGTCGGAGAGCTCGGTACCAACGCGTATTTGCTGGTTGATTCGGATGGTTTGACCGGTGCGGTTATTGACCCTGGCGCCGATGCTGATGTAATTGATGCGGCCATTGCTGAGCATGGGTGTCGGATTGATAAGATTGTTCTCACCCATGGCCATGCTGACCATATCGGGGCTGCGGACGAACTGCGTGCGGCGACCAAGGCGAAGGTCTACATTCATGAGGCCGAGGCCGCAATGGCCGCGGATGAAAACTTAAATCTCTCTTGCTGGATTGATCCGCGTGGCTTTGCCATACAGGCAGATGAAGTGTTACAGGATGGACAGGTTATCACGCTGGCAGGGCAGGAATTTACGGTCCTGCATACTCCTGGGCATACTCCCGGCGGAATCTGTTTATATAATGAAGGTTTAGGCTGGCTGATTAGTGGCGATACTCTCTTTGAGGGTTCCATTGGGCGGACCGACTTGCCCGGTGGTGATCCGGGCCAGTTGTATCGCTCGTTGGAAAAGTTATTGGTCGAACTGCCGGAAAACACCAAAGTATTTCCCGGACACGGCGGCCCAACGACGCTTCTGGCCGAGAAAGGGGTCTTGCAGCGGTTTTTCTAATCCGGACAATGGATTAACCTGGGATTGTCTGCATTTGACTATTCCAAACTGCTGCGTTACAATTACTTAGTCCCTAAGTTTTCACTAATCCGGTAGGGGGAGAGATTATCAATGCTGATGACGAAAATGCGTAAAAGCATGAAGCCCATCGCCATAATCGTTGTGCTTGCTTTTGCGGCCGGTTTGTTGTATTTAGGTCTGCCGGGCGGGTTTGTCGGCGGTTCAGCACAGGCGAGCGTGTTAGCCACCGTTAACGGTGAGGTTATCGATCAGCTCACTTTCCGCAACACCCTGATCCAGTATGTAACCCAATTGGAGGCCCAAAACGGCACGCTGCCGCTAGGCCAGATCGAGCTGGTGGGGGCACAAATCTTGCGGCAGATGATCGATGAAAAGCTCATTCTTTCCGCGGCCAAAAAAGCCAAGGTTACCGTTGAACAAGCGCAGATCGATGAAGTGATTGCCAATTTTACCGAACAAGTTGGCGGTAGAGAATCCTTTGAGCAACTGCTCAAGAGCCAAAATGTCTCTCTGCGTGACTTCACTGAGCGGATCAAAGAACAGCTGCGGATTCAGAATTTTTTGCAGCAGGTAGCCGGTGACGGTGAGGTCACTGATGAAGAGATCGCTCGGGCCTACGAACAAGTTCACGCCCAGCACATTCTCATTGCCACAACCGGCGATCCGGAAGCTGATGCAGCTGCCGAGGCAAAGATCAAGGAGCTAAAAGCTAAGCTTGATCAAGGGGCCGACTTCGCTGCCCTGGCCAAAGAATACTCCGAGGATCCAGGTTCAAAAGATGACGGTGGTGATCTCGACTTCATTTCCCGGGGTCAGACGGTGCCGGAGTTTGAAGAGGCAGCCTTTGCTTTGCAGGTAGGTGAAGTCAGCGAACCGGTCAAAACCCAGTTTGGCTACCATCTGATCAAAGTGGTGGCGCGCAAAGAGGCTGCCGGTGAAGAATTCGAACAGGCTAAAGAACAGATCGCGGCTCAACTGAGACAGAGCAAACAAAATGCCAACCTGATGGCTTGGTACACCGAAGCCAAGAGCAATGCGAAGATTGTCATCAACGACGTCAAGCTTTCCGCATATAATGCTAAACTGGATGGCGAAACCGAGAAGGCAATTGACTTGTTTACTCAAGCCATTGCCAAAGAGCCGGACAATGGTTATCTCTACGCAAACCTCGGCGAACTTTATGAGGTCTCCGGCGATACCGACAAGGCCATTGCCAACTACGAGAAGGCTGCTGAGTTAGTCAAGACCGATGCCAGCTTGTACTTTGTTATCGGAACGCTCTACCAGGAAAAAGAGGATACCGCAGCGGCGGTAGCTGCTTTCCGGAAGGCGAGCGAGGTAGACCCGGATAATTTCTACTTGCACTACTCCCTTTACACCATCTTCTCACAGATGGGCGAAGAAGATTTGGCTAAAGAGGAGATGGCGGTGCTCGAGAGGATCCAACGGGAAGCCGCTGAGGCCGCAGCGAAAGCGGCTGAGGAGGCCGAAAAAGCTGAACAGGCCAACCAGGCTGCCGAGGCAGAGTAACCAACTAACTACGGTGCGATTCAGGGGAAGTGGCAGGAGTCTGCCACTTCCTGTCGTATTTATTCCAAGTTACCGAGCAGAAGATATTCACCAGAGTCAAGGAGCGATAGTAGTGAAGATTCAGGTCCCCAAGGGCACCCAGGATATTTTGCCGGGCGAGGTTGAGAAATGGCACTATGTGGAAGCAATGATGCGCAAAGTAGCCTCGCAATATGGGTTTCAGGAGATTCGCACGCCGCTGTTTGAGCATACGGAGCTTTTCCAGCGGGGCATTGGTATGACCACCGATGTCGTCGAAAAAGAGATGTACACCTTTGAAGACAAAGGCAAGCGCAGTTTGACCTTGCGGCCGGAGGGCACAGCCGGTGCAGCTCGCGCCTTTATTGAACACAGTTACGCTGCACGCCCGCAGCCGACCAAGTTTTACTACATCGGTCCGATTTTTCGCTATGAACGGCCGCAGGCCGGCAGGTACCGCCAGCACCATCAATTTGGGGTGGAGGTTTTCGGCAGCCCGCTGCCGATTGCCGATGCCGAAGTAATTATTTTAGCTCTTGACCTTTTTTCCCGCTTAGGCTTGACCGAGTTGACGGTCAAACTCAACAATATCGGTTGTCCGACCTGTCGCCAATCTTACCGCCAAGTCTTAATCGACTACTTGACCCCGCGCGCCGATAATCTCTGCGCAGACTGTCGCAACCGGTTGACGCGCAACCCGCTGCGGGTACTCGACTGTAAGCAGGATGGTTGCGGAGCCATTGTAGCTAATGCGCCATCGATCACCGACCATCTCTGCCAGGACTGCCGCGACCATTTTAGCCGAGTCCTGGATTATCTCCGCGCCGCTGCGGTCCGCTACGAAGTTGACCCGAAGATTGTGCGCGGGCTCGATTATTACACTCGCACGGTCTTCGAAATTGTCTATTCCGGACTTGGCGCGCAAAGCACGGTTTGTGGCGGCGGACGGTATGATAATTTGATAGAGACGGTCGGCGGACCGGCAACCCCTGGGGTCGGTTTCGGCATGGGGATTGAGCGTCTCTTGCTCACCCTGGAGAAGAACGGTTGCTATCTGCCGGGCGAGCGTGGACCCGACCTGTATATCGCTGCGATTGGCGATGCGGCGCTGGAGCAAGCCTTTGCCGCCATGTATGGCCTACGCCAAGCCGGGGTGCATGTGGTGACCGACCTGATGGGTCGGAGCTTAAAAGCTCAGCTCAAATACGCTGATAAGATTGGGGCTCGGTACGTTGCTGTTCTCGGCGAAGCCGAACTGGCTGCCGGGCAGGTCCAGCTAAAACAGATGCAAGGTGGGGAGGATTGGGTGATCGCCTGGTCCGACCTTGCCGATTGGCTTACAGAAAAGCTAGGTCTCGAAGCAAACAAGGAGGAAGTTAGATGAAAGTAAGTCGCCCTGGTACGGAGCGCATTGCTTGCGGCAAGGTTACAAAGGAATTAGTCGGTTCTCAGATCGTTTTGAAAGGTTGGGTGCACCGGCGTCGGGACCACGGCGGGGTCATCTTTATCGACCTGCGCGACCGGTCCGGCTTGGTCCAGGTGGTCTTTAATCCGGATAACCCAACCGTTTTTGCCGAAGCCGAGCGGCTCCGCTCCGAATACGTGATTAGCGTCTCCGGTACGGTCGAGCTTCGTCCGGAAGGAGCAGTTAACCCCAACCTGACCACCGGCGAAGTCGAAGTTCATGTCGCCGACCTTCAGGTTCTCAACACGGCACAGACTCCGCCGTTTGCGATTGCCGACTACCGCGAGGTGGATGAGGCAGTTCGCTTGAAGTACCGCTATTTGGATCTACGGCGACCTGAGTTGCAAAGTAAAATCATCTTCCGACACCGGCTCGTCAAAGCGGTGCGTGACTACTTGGACGGACAAGGCTTCGTAGAAATTGAAACACCCTTTTTGACCCGGAGCACCCCTGAAGGTGCCCGCGATTATCTCGTACCGAGCAGGGTGCATCCTGGTAGTTTCTACGCTTTGCCGCAATCACCGCAGCTGTTCAAGCAATTGCTGATGGTGGCCGGATTTGAGCGCTATTTTCAGATCGTCAAGTGTTTCCGGGATGAGGATTTGCGGGCCGACCGTCAGCCGGAGTTTACTCAGATTGATATTGAGATGTCCTTTGTAGAACCCCAGGATGTCCAGGATTTGGCCGAGGGCATGCTCTCCTACGCTCATGAATGCGTTTTCGGCACACCGCTGGACATCCCGTTTCCCCGGTTAACCTACGCTGAGGCGATGGAGCGGTTTGGGTCCGATCGTCCGGACCTCCGTTTCGGGTTGGAACTGATTGATTTCACCGAGCTGGTTGCAGATAGCGGATTTAAGGTCTTTAGCTCGGTTGCCCAATCCGGCGGCAAAGTCAAGGGGATTAATGCCAAGGGCTGCGCGAGCTTTAGCCGCCGGGAGATCGATAGCTTAACAGAGTATGTAGCCCAATTTGGGGCGAAGGGATTGGCCTGGATTGTCGTGGGCGAAAACGAAGTGAAATCACCGATTGCCAAATTCTTTAGCGAGGAGCAGCTCAACCGGTTGCTCAAAGCGGCCGAGGCTGCCCCTGGTGACTTGCTGCTCTTTGTTGCTGATGAACCGGCGACGGTCGCGGCGGCCTTGGGTAATCTCCGATTGGAGCTGGCCCGGCGGACCGGTTTGATCACGGACGAGACGCCGGATAAATATGTCTGGATTACCGACTTCCCGATGTTTGAGTACTCCGAGGAAGAGCAGAAGTACGTGGCGATTCACCATCCGTTTACCTCGCCGCGAGACGAGGATTTGCCGAAGGTAAGCGAGAACCCGGCCGACGTAAAGGCCAAAGCCTATGATCTGGTGTTAAACGGGACGGAGCTTGGTGGCGGCAGTATCCGAATTCATCGTCGCCCGGTTCAGGAGCAGATTTTCGCCGCCCTTGGTCTCAGCCAGGATGAGGTCGCCGATAAATTCGGCTTTCTGCTTGAAGCTCTGAGTTTCGGAGCTCCGCCACACGGCGGGATCGCTTTCGGCTTAGATCGCTTGGTGATGCTCTGGAGCAAGTCGGAGTCGATTCGCGACGTAATTGCCTTCCCCAAGACCCAGAGTGCGATGGATTTAATGAGTAAGGCGCCTGCTCCGGTGACGCCGCAGCAGCTAAAAGAACTCAGCCTTGAGATCACAGTTGATGACTAAAACTAGCGAAAATGGGGAAAATATCCGCAAAGCGCGGCTTGAAACTTCGGCAGCGACTGTGATATGATGTGGATAACAGAAATAGATATGTTAGTGCGGCCCTACAATGTTCGTGGTTAAGCTGATTTGTGTTGTGAACCAACACACAATGCTAGGGAGCCTGGGCTCTGGGTGTGGACTGAATGCCATTTCGGATGGACTCAGGAAGCATCCAGGAGGGCACCCACCTGGTAAACAGGTTCAGCAATCACTCAGCAATTAGCGGCATTTGTGGGGCTGAAGATGAAAACTGTTGACAAGATCCTTGTCAGCGGTTTTTTTGTGCTTGTCACCGGCAGGAGAATGCGCATAATTAACTAAAGGATACAACCATGAGTAACCAGTTTGCCAGAACGAAAATGCTGATTGGAGAAGCGGGCTTGGCAGTTTTGCAGAGTTCCGCGGTTATTGTTTGTGGCCTTGGCGGGGTGGGTTCGTATGTCGCCGAGTCCTTAGCACGCAGTGGAGTCGGCCGGTTGCGATTGGTCGATTTTGATCTGGTCGATGTCACCAATATCAATCGGCAACTGCCAGCCTTGACTTCAACGGTGGGGCAAGTCAAAGCGGAAGTCATGGCTGCGCGCTTGTTGGACATCAACCCCGAGTTAGAGGTTGAACCGCTTCCGCTGAAGATTTGCCCGGATTCGATTGAGCAGGTCCTGCAAGGCCGGTGGGATTATGTCGCCGATGCCATTGATGATGTGGCGGCGAAAGTCTTGTTGATCAAGCAGAGCCTGGCCAGAGGCATCCCGGTCATCAGCAGCATGGGGGCGGGGAACAAACTGAACCCGACAATGGCCCGGGTTGCCGATATTAGTGAGACTTTTGGGTGTGCTCTGGCGAAAGCGGTGCGGCGCAGCTTGCGGGAGGCCGGGATTAACTCGGGAGTGTTAACCGTCTTTTCCCCGGAGGCTCCGCCTGCGACCAAGGCGCGTGGCCGGACACCGGCCAGTATGGCCTTCGTTCCGGGGACCTTTGGCCTGACCATGGCCGCTGAGATTACCAAGCGGCTGCTCGCCAAGGCTCAAGCGGGGGATTGGCAGTGAACCTTTTTGCCGGTGGTGTATCGGAGCAAGCCTTGCCTTTGGCGGCCAGGCTGCGTCCGCGAAATCTGGAGGAGTTTGTCGGGCAAGAACACTTGGTTGGACCCGGCCGGATGCTGCGCCGGATGATCGAGGCCGGTCGTTTGGCTTCTCTTATCTTTTACGGGCCGCCGGGGACCGGTAAAACGACGCTGGCCGAGATTATCGCTTCCTCGACCAATTCGCGCTTCGAAAGGTTAAACGCTGTTACTTCAGGGGTGGCGGATGTCCGGACGGTTATCGCTAACGCCAAAGAAGCCCGCGACCTCTATGGTGAGCGCACCGTTTTATTTATTGATGAGATTCACCGTTTCAACAAGGCCCAACAAGATGTTCTGCTCAAAGCGGTGGAGGACGGGCTGATCATCTTGATCGGCGCGACCACCGAAAACCCGTATTTTGAGGTCAATGGGGCCTTGCTTTCGCGTTCGCGCATTTTTGAGCTGCACCCGTTGAGTTCTGAGGAGTTAGCTCGCATCGCAGAACGGGCCTTACATGACCAACGCGGCCTTGCTCCTTACCGACCGCAGGTCACCCCGGAGGCGCTCGAGTTTCTGATTGACTCTTCCGGCAGTGATGCGCGAGTGCTGCTCAATGCCTTGGAACTAGCTGTGTTAACTACTCCGCCCAACCAGGACGGCGTTCGTCTAATCGATCTGAACGTTGCCCAGGAAAGTATCCAGAAGCCGGCGTTACAATACGACAAAAAGGGTGATAACCATTATGATGTGGCTTCGGCACTAATTAAGAGCATCCGGGGTTCTGATCCTGATGCCGCCTTATACTGGTTGGCCAGAATGTTGGTGGCCGGGGAAGACCCCAAGTTCATCGCTCGCCGCATCATTATTTCCGCTTCTGAAGATATCGGCAATGCCGACCCGCAAGCTTTGACATTGGCGGTTTCCGCTTTTCAGGCGGTTGAACGCATCGGTATGCCCGAAGCCCGGATCATTTTGGCTCAGGCCGTGACTTATTTAGCCTGCGCTCCTAAGAGCAACCGTGCCTACTTAGGCATTGAAGCGGCAATCGCCGATGTGAATAAATTTCCTGCCTATCGTGTTCCCCTGCATCTCCGCGATGCATCATACCGCGGTGCCCAGCAACTTGGTCATGGTGTCGGGTATAAATACCCGCATGATTACCCGAACGCTTGGGTCGAGCAAGACTATCTACCGGCCGAACTCAAGGGCAGGGTATACTACAACCCGAGCGACCAAGGGGCTGAACGACTCTTAAAGCAAAATCTCGCCCAACGCCGCAAACAATAAATCTGTCGGTTGGCAATTGACAGGCTCCGGTAATGATGGTAAGATGAAAACACAATAATTCCGATAGAAGTACTCGGAAATACTTTTGGAGGTTTTGCTGTTGCGTCTTTCAACCAAGGGCCGCTATGGACTAAAGGCCATGGTCGATTTAGCGTTGCAGTACGGCAAGGAACCTACCCCGCTTAATGAGATTGCCGAGCGGCAAGACATCAGTCAAGCGTATTTGGAACAGTTGATGGCCAGCCTGCGCAAGGCCGGATTGGTTCAGTCGATTCGCGGTGCGCAAGGCGGCTATCGTTTGTCCAGGGCCCCTGAGAAAATCACCATCGGTGAGGTGCTGAGAGCTTTAGAGGGGCCGTTGGTACCGGTGGACTGTGTTGATAAAGGCGGGGCCGGTTGCGAAAAAATGGATGGTTGCTACACCATCATTGTCTGGGAGAAGTTACGAGACGCTATAGATGAGGTTTTAGACTCGTTAACCTTACGAGATTTGATGAATAAGAACGCATCTAGACACGGAGAGTAGGGGTGTTTTTGATGAACCGGATTTATTTTGATCATGCAGCAACTACCCCAGTACGGCCTGAAGTACTAACTGAGATGCTGCCGTATTTTACTGAGAACTTCGGTAATCCCTCAAGTATTTACGCTTGGGGCAGGGAAAACCGGAGCGCCATCGACCGTGCCCGCGATTCAATCGCCGCCCAACTGGGCTGTACCGCTCGGGAGATTATTTTTACCGGGTGCGGTTCGGAAGCGGACAATCTGGCTATTAAGGGGTTCGCGCTGGCTAACCAAAAGAAGGGCAATCATATCATTACCTCTGCCGTTGAGCACCATGCGGTTTTAGATACCGTAAAATACATGACCAAGCTAGGATTTGAAATAACGATTTTGCCGGTAGACCAGTATGGGATGGTATCCCCTGATGAACTGGCGAAGGCCATCCGGCCGGAGACCATTCTGGTCTCGATTATGTATGCCAATAACGAGGTTGGTACGATCAACCCGATTCCGGAGCTGGCGAAAGTCTGCCGGGAGGCCGGAGTTTGTTTTCACACCGATGCGGTCCAGGCGGCTGGTGCGCTGGATCTGAACGTTGACAAGCTTGGGGTTGACATGATGTCCCTGTCGGCGCACAAGTTCTATGGCCCCAAAGGGGTGGGCCTCCTGTATGTGCGCAAAGGAGTTAAACTTGACTCATTGATTCATGGTGGCGGACAAGAACGTGGCCGCCGAGCCGGTACCGAGAACGTGGCCGGTATCGTCGGCATGGCCAAGGCGCTCGAGCTGGCCAATGCAGAGCGGCTGGAGATGAATGCGCGGCTAACCGCTTTACGGGATCGCTTGATCATCGGTTTGCGCGACCGGATTCCGGAGATCCGGCTCAACGGGCATCCGACCGAACGCTTGCCCAATAACGTGAATATCTCGATTCGCTATATTGAAGGAGAATCGTTGCTATTAAACCTTGATTTGAAGGGCATTGCCGCTTCCAGCGGGTCGGCCTGCACCTCAGGGTCGCTCGAGGCCTCCCATGTGCTGTTGGCCATGGGAATCCCGCACGAGATCGCGCATGGCTCGCTCCGGCTTACTTTGGGTCGCAAGACGACCGAAGCGGAGATTGATTATCTGCTGGAGGTCTTGCCGCCGATTGTGGAAAAACTGCGGGCGATGTCACCTTTGTATTCCCCAAGCTAGAGAGGAGTATACGATAATGTACAGTGAAAAGGTAATGGATCATTTCATGAATCCGCGCAATGTTGGAGAGATCGCTGATGCCGACGGGGTCGGGACCGAGGGTAACCCGGTCTGCGGCGATATTATGCGGATCTATATCAAAGTCGATGAAGCCGATCGGATCACCGATGTGAAATTTAAAACCTTTGGCTGTGGCGCTGCCATCGCTACCAGCGATATGGTTTGTGAGATGGTGATCGGGAAAACTATCGACGAGGCTTTACAAATAACTAACGCGGCAGTGGCTGAGGCCTTGGAAGGCTTGCCGCCTAACAAGATGCACTGTTCGAACCTGGCGGCAGACGCCCTGCATAAAGCAATCGCCGACTATAAGGAACGGAAGGCGAAGCAAGCGTAACAGAGGTGAACCGATGGCCAAAGGTAAGAAGGTCTTGGTGGCAATGAGCGGTGGAGTTGATAGCTCCGTGGCTGCCGCTCTGCTTACCGAGGCCGGGTATGAGTGCATCGGCGCAACGATGCAGTTGTGGCCGAAATGCCTTCCGATGCCTGAGGATCATGAGGGCGGCTGTTGCTCGCTGAGCGCGGTCGAAGATGCTCGCCGCGTTTGTGACCGGTTGGGGATACCTTACTACGTCCTCAACTTCCAAGAGGTTTTCGAGCAGACAGTTGTCCGTAGCTTTGCCGGCGAATATCTGCAGGGTCGGACGCCAAATCCCTGCATCGTCTGTAATCGGAAGGTTAAATTTGAAGCTTTAATCGCTAAAGCTCTGGAACTTGGTATGGATTATATCGCTACCGGTCATTATGCGCGGATCAGCTATGATGAACAAACCGGGCGCTATACGCTGAAAAAGGGCATTGACGCTACGAAGGACCAAAGCTACGTGCTCTACACTATGACTCAGTTTCAGCTGAGCAAAACATTGATGCCGCTCGGCACTTATACCAAAGAACAGACGCGGCAGATTGCCCGCAGATTAGGGCTGCCGGTGGCCGATAAATCCGAAAGTCAGGAGATTTGTTTCATTCCCGATAACGATTACCACCGGTTCTTGCGCGAGTATGCTCCTAGTTCCCAAAAACCCGGCCGGATCGTCGATACCCAAGGTCGAGTGCTCGGAACTCACCAAGGGATCGCTTTTTACACGATTGGACAGCGACGGGGCCTCGGAATATCCGGATCCGAGCCATACTACGTAGTGCGCCTGGACCTGGAGCGGAATGAAGTGGTTGTCGGCACGGCCGCGGAAGTTTTCGCCGCTGGGTGCATTCTCACCGATTTAAACTGGCTGTCGATTCCTCCGCCGAAGCCGGGTGCTGTTTTGTCGGTCGGGATTAAAATCCGCTATAATTCTCCGGTGGTAGCGGCTTCGATCCGTTTAATCGATGACGATACCCTGCAGGTTGTCTTTGCTGATCCGCAAAGGGCGGTTACCCCTGGACAAGCAGGAGTACTTTACCAAGGGGATTTGGTCCTGGGAGGCGGGACGATATCTGCCAGTGTAGATTTGACTGAGTAGCCCCTCCGGTGCGCATACTAAGTCCCGAAAGGAGTAGACTTCGAATGCGCCAGTTGTGGAAGGGGCTTTTAATTTCCGGCCTAGCATGGATCGTTATCGGATTAGTAGTAATGGCCGGACGAAGAAGGCGTGAATCAACTACCGCTCGAAAGATCCGCCGCAATTTTGCCAAGGTCACTACCGTTAGCCTTCCGCTCGCCAGAAGGGTCAGAGCGGGGCGTACTCACCTAGCTAGGCTCCGTCAGCGAGGGTAATGGTGCGGATTAACCGAGAACAACTTTTTTGGCTGGGAGTTATGATCCTAGCCATCTTTCTATTGTTTCTGGCGCGTGAAGTCTTGGTCCCCTTTGTGCTGGCAGTTTTCCTGACATATCTGACCTTACCGGCTGTGGAACTGTTGGTCGACCGGGAGGTTCCCCGGGCGATGGCAATTATCTCGGTGTACTTGCTTTTAGCGATTATCGTCTGGGCAGTAACCGTTTATATCTTGCCGATAATATTTGAAGATCTCAACACGCTGTTGATAAGCTTGCAGCAGCAGACGGAGCGCCTGGATGGTTTGGCGAGATATCTGTATCTGCGTTATCAACGTCTGCATCTACCGGAAGCGCTACAGACCGCACTTAATCAGGGCATTCAGTCCGGTCGGGAATTTCTCCAGAATTTGATCCTGCGCATTATTGACCTGATTATTTCGGTTATTTCTCACAGCATCTATCTGATCCTGGCTCCGGTTTTGTCTTATTACATGTCCCGAGATGTCAAAATCATTAAGGAAACTATTGTGCACACCTTCCCGCGCAGTTGGCGGCCGGAAGTGGCGGCGATCGGCCGCGAAATCAATAAGGTGCTGAGCGGGTTCGTGCGGGGACAACTATTGGTGAGCTTGTTTGTCGGGCTCAGCATCACACTCGGCATGGTACTTTTATCTCTGCCGTACGCAGCGGTCATCGGTATTGTCGCCGGAGTTGCCAATATCATCCCATACTTTGGGCCGGTTGTCGGGGCGGTGCCGGCGCTTCTGGCGGCAGCTGCCACCGGGCAGACCTCCAAATTTTTGTACGTGATCCTGATCTTTATCCTGGTCAATCAGATTGAAGCGGCGGTCTTGGCGCCAAAAATTTTGCAGGACCGGGTTGGTCTGCACCCGCTAGTCGTGATCTTCGCTTTGTTGCTGGGCGGAAAACTCTTTGGTTTACTCGGCACTTTGGTGGCCGTGCCGGCTGCGGCGATTATCAAGGTCATCTTTCTGTATTGTCGAGCCAAATTTGCGCCGGTGGATCGCTTGGACATCGGTTGAGAACGTTGACAAGCACCATATTTCGGCGGTATCATTAAATTTAAGGCTTTTTTGCCAATTCTTGCTTTGGAGGTCCCAGCTATTATGAAAAAATTGTCAGGCAACGAAATCCGCGAGCTGTTTCTGGCTTTTTTTGAACGCCAAGATCACTTGCGGTTGCCCGGCGCATCGTTGATACCGAAGAACGATCCAACCTTGCTCTTAACCGGTGCAGGCATGGTACCATTTAAGCCCTATTTCTTAGGGCAAGCCAAACCTCCACATCCAAGAATTACGACCTGCCAGCCGTGTATCCGCACCCCGGATATCGAACGGGTGGGGTATACCGACCGGCATGGCACTTTCTTCGAGATGTTAGGCAACTTCTCTTTCGGCGATTACTTTAAAAAAGAGGCTATCCAGTGGGCCTGGGAGTTTGTGACCACTGTTTTTGAGTTGCCTCCGGACCGGCTGTGGGTTAGCGTCTATGAACACGATGATGAGGCTGCCCAGCTCTGGCATGAAGTTGTCGGCATTCCGAAAGAGCGCATCGTTAAGCTCGGGAAGTCCGATAATTTCTGGGAGATCGGGGTTGGCCCCTGTGGTCCTTGTTCGGAGATCTATTTGGATCGCGGCTTGGCGCATGGCTGCGGCCGACCGGATTGCGCGCCCGGCTGTGATTGTGAGCGCTTTTTGGAAATCTGGAATCTGGTCTTTATCCAGTACAACAAAGATGAGGAAGGCAATTACCATGAGCTGGCCTCGAAGAATATTGATACCGGGATGGGTTTGGAACGGGCGGCTGTTCTGCTCCAAGGCGTGAAAAACCTCTTCGAAACCGATCTGGTCCGGCCGATTCTGGATAAGGTTGCTTCCCTCGCCGGAGTTGCGTACGGCACCGACCAGGATAAAGATGTTTCCATGCGGGTGATCACCGACCATGTCCGCGGTGTCACCTTTATGGTCAAAGATGGGATCGTCCCCAGCAATGAAGGGCGCGGCTATGTATTGCGTCGTCTGCTGCGGCGAGCCCTGCGGCATGGACGTTTGCTCCAAATCGAGCTGCCGTTTATCACCGAGGTGGTCGAAGAAGTTATCGCTGTGATGAGCCCGGCTTACCCGGATTTACGTGAGCGGCAAGATTATATTCTCAAGGTCATCGCCCAAGAGGAAGAGCGCTTCCGGCAAACGCTCGACCAGGGGGTTGAGCACCTTGAGCGGACTCTGGAGGAGTTAAAGGCTCAGGGCCGAACGATGCTGCCGGGAGAATACGCTTTTAAGCTTTATGATACTTACGGTTTTCCGTTTGAACTGACCAAAGAGATCGCTGCGGAAGACGGTTTCACCGTTGACGAGGAAGGCTTCCGGGTGGCGATGGAGGCCCAGCGCGAGCGGGCGCGCCAAGCCAGAGAAGAGACGGGTTATGTTGGCCTGGAGGAAGCTTTCTTCACCGAACTGGCAACGAAAAAAGGCTTATCAACCCAGTTTATCGGCTATGAGCAATCCTCTACTAATACGCGGATTAGCGCCATCGTTAAGGATGGTCGTTTGGCTGATGCTTTGGCCGCGGGAGAGGAAGGGCAAATCGTTCTCGAAGTTACGCCGTTTTATGCCGAGAGCGGCGGTCAGGTGGCTGATTCCGGCGAGATCATCGGGCCTGAGGGGACCTTCGCGGTTACCGATGTCAAGAATGTAGCCGGGAAAATTATCAGTCATGGAGGTAAGGTCACCGCCGGTGTGATCAGGACCGGCGATGAGATCAGGGCCACAATTGCGGAAGAGGTCCGCCTGGATACGGCCCGCAATCATACCGCCACCCACTTGTTGCACAAGGCTTTGCGTGCTGTTGTCGGGGAACATGCTACTCAGGCCGGCTCGCTTGTTTCCCCCGAGTATTTGCGATTTGACTTCCGGCATTTTGCACCCTTGAGCCCCGAGGAATTGGCTCGGGTTGAAGCGATGGTCAATGCCGCGATTCTCGCCGACTATGAGGTGCAAACGCGAATTACCGACTACGATACGGCCGTGAAAGACGGGGCCATCGCCCTTTTCGGTGAAAAGTATGACGACCAGGTGCGTGTCGTGCAGATCGGCGACTATTCTGCCGAACTTTGTGGGGGTACCCATGTCGCGCGGACCGGTCAAATCGGTTTGTTCAAAATCATCTCCGAAAGCGGTATCGCCGCCGGCATCCGGCGTATCGAAGCCGTTTCCGGTCGTTATGCGTGGGATTGGTTTGCCCGGCGCAGCCGGATCCTAGAAGAAGTCAGCCGGGAGCTCAAAGTTAATCCTGAGCAGGTGGCGGAAAAGGTAGGACGCCTGCTACAACAGGTCAAGGAAGGCGAAAAAGAAATAGCCGCCTTAAAACAAAAACTGGCCCAGAGCCAGTTGGCCGATCCGACTGCCGCGGCGGTTGAAGTTAACGGACTGCAACTAGTGGTTCAAAGAATGGATGATCTGGATGCGGCAGGGATGAGAAATCTGGTCGACCAGTTAAAGGCCAAGCTGGATGCGGGGGTTGTTGTTTTAGGCGGTGTCTCCGAGGGGAAGGTAACGCTCATTGCGGGAGCTACGCCGGCTGCGGTCCAACAAGGTGCACATGCCGGTAAATTGGTCGGCGCCTTAGCCAAGATCGTGGGTGGTGGTGGCGGCGGGCGTCCGGAGATGGCCCAGGCCGGTGGCAAAGAACCCGCCAAGCTTGATGAAGCTCTCAGAGGTGCCGAGCAAGCCTTGCGTGATTTGCTGGCATAAAAGGGAGGCCAAAGATGGTGGCAGCTCCGGGTGCGCGGATTAACGTAACGGCAGATACAAGGATTAATCACCTGGTGCGCGCGATTGAATCTGCTCCAGGTTCGAGCGTGGTCTTGGTAGTCCGAGGATCTGCACCGGTGCTGGAGGCGGCGGCCAACGTCAAACTGCTGCAATTTTATGCGGAGCGGTCAGGTAAGGAGCTGAGAGTTGACACCGACCAGCCCCAATTACGTGCATTCCTGGCCGAGTACGGGATCCGGTCGGCCGAAGACGCCGCAGAGATACCCAGAGAACCGGTTGCAGTTAAACCGCGAGGATTCCGGCCACGCTGGTATCATCTAGCGGCTGTTCCGCTCCTCATCATCGGACTTGGCTATTTAGCTTATTACGCACCGGAACCGGTGAGAATTACGATTGTGCCGCAGGTCAGGCCTTTTTCGGACGAGTTCCTTGTTCCTCTGGCCGACTTGGCAACCACGGAGCTCAAGGTCAGCTTTACCGTAACCGATGAGCTAGCAGCGAGTGGTCGGACCTCAGAACCGCTGGCCGCGGCTCGCGGCAGCGTAGTGCTGATTAACGATACCCCTCAGGCCGTCAAAGTGCCCAAAGGTACCCTGGTGGCAACCGCCGGCGGGCAAACTTTTGCAACCCTGGATGCGGTGACAGTTCCGGCTCGCGTGACCGAGTATTTTCACGAGATTCCGGTCGGAATCCGCGCCGGTCAAGCCGAGGTGCGCGTCGAGGCTGTTGAAAAGGGGACACACGGGAATATTGCGGCGCACCGCATTGTCAATGTTGTCGGTTTTGCGGAATTAAAAGCGGTTAATCCGGAGCCGATCACCGGTGGGCGCGACCGGGAGTTAACGGTAGTAACCCAAGCCGACCATGACTTACTGCGTGAACGGCTGGAAAAACTTGCGGCCGGTCGGGCCGAGTCCGAGCTTAATTTGGTTGTTCCGACCGATCAAATTGTCTTGGCTCCCTTGCTTTCCTGGGATTTAAGTGATGTTCAGCTGCAGCCGGATCCTGGGCAGCAGGCCGGGATTGTACAGGGCAAAGCAGTTGTGACTGCTGTTGCTCCGTGTGTGGCTGCCGAAGTCTTAGCTCAGCAGGCAGGCCGATTGGTTGAAACACAATTGCAACCCCTGCCGATGCAGGTGAACAACCTCGCTGTGCAGGTGAAAACGGTCCTCGCAGAGGGTATAGTCTGTCAGGTCTCCGGCCAACTGGTTTCGCATATCTCGACCGGCGAATTAGCGGCGCTCATTGCCGGTCGACCGATCAACCAAGCCTCATCTCTCTTGTCAGCCCAACCAGGTGTTGAGTCATTCGAGATTGATGCGGGTAAACGTAATAAGTTGCCGCGCAACCAGCAGTATATTCAGGTCCAGGTGATTTCTGAGCCGGAAGTGGTAGCTTTACAGTGAAGTATCAAGCGTTGGGAAATACGGGACTAATGGTCTCCCGCCTTTGTTTCGGAAGTCTGACTATTAGCCCTTTGCAAGCCAATTTGCCGCCTGAAGAGGGGGCTGAGGTGATTTTGGCGGCCCTCGCCGGCGGAGTGAACTTCATAGATACGGCCGAATACTATCAAAACTATCGGACTATCGCCTTAGCGCTGCTCCAATTCGGCCGGGAAGTTCATGTGGCCTCCAAGTCCTATGCGGTTACCGGCCGGCAGATGCGGGAGAGCCTCTACCGTGCTCTTGATGGCTTGGGCGTATCTCAATTGGCCGCGTTCCTCTTGCATGAGCAAGAATCGGCGGCGACCCTCAGGGGGCATCGGGAAGCGTTGGAGTATCTGGTGGCTGCCAAAGAACAAGGCCTGATCAAAGCGGTGGGTCTGTCCACGCATTATATTGCCGGAGTCTATGCTGCGGCAGCCTCGCCGGAAATCGATTTGATTCACCCGCTGATCAACCGGGCGGGGATCGGCATTGTGGACGGAACCAGAGATGAAATGCTTGCGGCGATTCGCTTTGCCCGGCAGATGGGCAAAGCCGTTTACGGGATGAAAGTCTTGGCCGGCGGCCATTTACACCGTGAGCTGCGCATAGCGCTCGAGTGGGCCTTTAAGCAGCCGGAGTTAGATTCTGTGGCCGTGGGGATGAAGTCGATAGCCGAAGTCGAAGCAAACCTCCGTTTGGTCGAGGCGCTGGACAATGCGGCGTCTGTCGAGGAAACGGAGCTGGCCAGACTTTTTTCTTTATCGGGTGCAGGCCCTCGCCATCTGCTCGTCGAAGAGTGGTGCAGTGGGTGTGGAAAATGCGTCCGGCGTTGTCCAAACAAAGCTTTGCATATTGAGGACGGCCGGGCAGTTGTCAATCCGGATGCTTGTGTCCTGTGTGGGTATTGCGGCGGCGTGTGCAGTGATTTTGCCCTCAAAATTATTTAACGGAGCAAATCTCCATGCGGATTATGGCATTAGACATCGGTACAAGGCGGATCGGGGTTGCGATTACCGACCCGTTGGGCATGCTCGCCCAGCCGTTAACGGTGATCAAGCGCTCATCCGACGCGCAGGCGGTGGCAGAAATCCTGCAATTGCTGCGCGAATACCAGGTGGCCGAACTGGTGATCGGCCTGCCGCGACGCACGGATGGCACCGAAGGCCCGGAGGCCCAGGCGGTACGAGAGTTTGCTGCAATAGTTGAAAGCCGGTGGTCAGGTCCAATTTTGTGGTACGACGAGAGACTGACAACCGCAGGTGCCGAGCAGGTATTACTCGAGGCGGATTTGTCCAGGATGCGCCGCAAGCAAGTGGTGGATCAAGTGGCGGCAGCCTTGATTCTCCAAGGATATTTAGAGTATCAAAAGCATGCCCCGGGTAAAACTACTGATAATAAAAATGAGGAGTGATCAGCTTTGACCGATGAGAAGATTCCACAAGAAATTAATACCTTGACGTTGATAGACGAAGACGGAGAGGAACATGAGTTTGAGATCCTAAACAGCATTGAAATCGAGGACCAGCGGTATGTGGTGTTAGCCCCGTTGGCTGATGAAGAGTATGTTGACGAAGACGATTTTGCTGACGAAGGCAGCGCGGTCTTACTTAAAGTTGAAGTTGGCGAAGATGGCGAGGAGTACCTCACCGATATCACTGATGAAGAAGAGTTTGAAATGGTGGTTGCCGCGCTCGAAGCGATGGAAGAAGAGGAATAAACAACATGATTCGGGGGTTTGCCTTGCGCTTATAGGTATCCTATAATGGTACTATAGGTGAGTGGGGTGGGTTGCTTGGCCAAAGAACTGGTAGCAGCAGTAATCGCATTATTGGTCCTTGGTTTTATTGTTGGCACAAGCTTTGCTGTGGCCAATCGGAACGAACCTGCTGCCGTAGAGATTCCGGTTGGAGCGAGCACAACCCAAATTAGTCTGTTGTTGGAAGATGCCGGAGTAATCAATAATGCCTGGCTGTTTCGCCTGTACACCAAGATTGCGGGGGTACAGGGCTCGTTACAGGCCGGGCATTATGAATTTGCGCCGAATTTAAGTATGCAGGAGGTTGTCCGGATTCTAGTTAAGGGCAATCCGCGTACGGTTACGGTGACATTGCGTGAGGGCTTGACCCTTGCAGAGATCGCCGATCGCTTAGCGTCAGCCGGACTGGTCAACAAGTCGGAGTTTCTCCGGTTGGCATATGATCCCCAATACACGCTTGGAGCAGAGATGCCCGATTGGCTCGTGGGCGCGCGCTCGCTGGAGGGCTTTCTCTTCCCGGATACCTACCGCTTTGCACCCGGTCAGAGCGCTCGCGAGATAATTCTGATGATGTTTCGCCAATTTCGAGCCAAAGCCGAGCCGCTCATCGCTGAGAGCGAAGTGGTGGCCAAATATGGGGTTCGCCAGTGGGTGACTCTGGCTTCGATCGTGGAAATGGAGGGCAAATTGGAGGCGGAATTTCCGGTCATCGCTTCGGTTTTTCTCAATCGTCTGGAGCGCCGGATGTATCTGCAGTCTTGTGCGACCGTGCAGTATGCTCTGGGTGAACGCAAACCGGTATTAACCGAAAAAGACCTGCAGGTTCAGTCGCCCTACAATACTTATCTGCATGAGGGTTTACCCCCGGGGCCGATCGCCAGTCCAGGGCTCGCGGCTCTCAAGGCGGCGGCTAATCCGCAGAAGACGAACTATCTTTATTTCGTGGCCAAAGGTGATGGCTCGCATGCCTTTTCCACCACTTACAGCCAACATTTAGCCGCCAAGCACAAGTACGAGAGTGGGAAGTAGCAGTGACAACGGTGGAACTGCTGGCACCTGCCGGCAATTTTGAAAAATTGAAAGCAGCGGTCTACTATGGCGCCGATGCCGTCTATTTTGGCGGTCCGGCCTTCGGTTTACGGGCTTTCGCGCCCAACTTTTCCCAGGAGGAGCTCCGGGAGGCGGTCTGCTTTTGTCATGACCATGGGGTCAAGGCCTATGTGACTGTCAACATCTTTGCCCATAACCACGACATTGCCGAGCTGCCGGAGTATTTGCGGTTTCTGGCCGAAGCCAAAGTTGATGCCGTGATCATCTCCGACCCCGGCGTTTTAGCCTTGGCCCGCGAGGTTGCTCCGGAATTGGAGGTCCATTTGAGCACCCAAGCCAACACGACGAATAGGCTGGCTGCCAACTTTTGGGGACAAGCCGGGGCCAAACGGATTGTCCTGGCTCGCGAACTTACCGGCAGCGAAGTCGCTGAGATCTGCCGGGCCAATCCTGATTTGGATTTTGAAGTCTTTGTCCACGGGGCGATGTGCATTTCCTATTCCGGCCGGTGTTTACTGTCGAAATATCTCACCGGGCGCGACGCTAACAAAGGTGAGTGTACCCAGGTTTGCCGCTGGCGATTCAGGCTGGTGGAGGAGAAGCGGCCGGGTGAATACTTCCCTGTGGCTGAGGATGAGCGCGGTACGTATATACTCAACTCCCAAGATCTCTGTTTGTTGGAGTACTTGCCGGAGCTGATTCAAGCCGGGGTTAAGTCGTTCAAGATCGAGGGGCGCATGAAAAGCGCCCACTATGTTGCTACGGTCACCAAAGTCTGGCGGGAGGCTATCGACTCCTACCTGTCCGACCCCGCCGGATACCAGGTTCAAGAGGCCTGGTGGGAGGAGTTGGGCAAGGTCAGTCACCGGCCGTACACGGCCGGCTTTTGGCCGGGCGATCCCGGGCAGCCGCTGGCGGCACTGACCCACGTAGAGACCAGCAAGTATTACCGTGATTATGATTTTGTCGGCTTGGTCACGGAGTCGGATGGTCGAACCGGAGAATTTGTAGTCGCAGTCCGCAATCCGATCGACCCAGGGGATCAAATTGAAGTCATGGCTCCGCGCGGACCTAACCGGTTCTTTACCTTCCCGCATGAGCGGGTCAATCCGAATACGGTCTGCTCACTAAATTACCGGGGTTTACTCCCGTCACCACCTGCGCCTTGGTCCATTCTCCGCAGGGCAAAATCCTAAGTTAACGGACTGGCACTTTCGGTTAAAGCGGCACATATGATGGTAAAGACCTACAAATTAGGGGTGAGCCATCATGCTGCCGATTTTCCTCTTTGTCGCGGTTATCTCCCTGGTTCACGGGGCCGTATTTCTGGTCTCCCACATAACGACCAATAATGCTTTCCCTCTGCCCCTTAGCCCCGATGAAGAGCAAGACTATCTGGCCAGGCTGAAGGAGGGAGACTTAGAAGCCCGTAACATACTGGTTGAACGAAACTTACGTTTAGTCGCCCATATAGTCAAGAAGTTTGATAATACCGGCCAAGACGCCGATGATCTGATCTCGATCGGAACTATCGGATTAATCAAAGCCATCGGCACTTTCGACCATGAGAAACAAACGAGGTTAGCAACTTATGCCGCCCGGTGTATAGAAAATGAAATCTTGATGTACTTACGATCCACCAAAAAGACTAAGCATGAGGTCATGTTGCATGAACCGATCGGCTCGGATAAAGAAGGTAACGAGATTTCGCTGATCGATGTGTTGGGTACCGACCATGATGTCGTGGTGGAAACCGTGGAGAATGAGATCGAAAAGGACCGGCTGCGGGATAAGCTGAAAACTTTGAACAAACGGGAGTTGAAAGTATTACAAATGCGTTTCGGGCTCATTGACGGGGTCAGGTACACGCAACGGGAAATCGCCAGTAAACTAGGGATCTCCCGCTCCTATGTTTCGCGGATTGAGAAGAAGGCCATCACCAAGTTGTATAAAAACTTGTGCACTGATATCTAGTTGGTAATTGAGCGGTTGATACGGTATAATAGCCCTGAGAATCTTCTCAGGGCTATTTGGTATTTTAAAGGGGGATTCCCGATGCTTCTCAGAAAATTCTGTCCGCACGAGCGCGTCGATTCTCTGGACCAGATCGACCTGGCCGCTTTATATGACGCGGGGATGCGCGGCATTATCGTTGATATCGATAATACCCTTGTAGCGTGGGATAGCGACACCATTGGCGAAAGTAGCCGGGCTTGGGTGTTTAAGGCGAAAGAACTTGGCTATGCTGTTTGCCTGGTTTCCAATGGGCGGACCGAGCGCGTGCAGCGTTTAGCTGCCGAACTTGGGGTTCCTGGCTTTGCCAATGCGATTAAACCCCGTAAAAAGGGTTTTCTCCAGGCCTTGGCCGCCCTGGGTACGCCTCCGGAACAAACAGCGATTGTCGGCGATCAGATTTTTACCGACGTCCTAGGTGGGAACCGCACCGGCTTATACACGATTTGGGTGCGGCCGCTGAGCGACAAGGAACTGGTCACGACTCAATTCATGCGCCGCTTGGAACGCAGGTTGGTGCGCAAAATGGAGGAAAAGGGGCTCTTGCGAAAGGAGCAGGATTGGGAGGAAAAGGTCGGATGAACCAGAAAGTGCCGCGTGTCTGTCCCGGTTGTGGTGCCGCGATGCAAAGTGAGGATCCCAAGCTGCCGGGCTACCTGGCTCCTGAACTGTTGACCGGAGAAGCGCAGAAACCGCTGGTTTGTCGTTCGTGTTATCGGCTGATGCATTATGGCGAGTTTGCTCCCAGGCTCAACTGGGATGATGAGGCTTTTCGCCGGACTCTGGAAACTGCCATTAGTTTGGCCGATGCCGCCGTGGTTGTCATCGATTTGGCTGATTTTGAGGGTAGTTGGTGGCCCGAGATTTGGACGCTGCTCCCACCGCACCTTCCGGTTTTTGTTGCCGCCAACAAAGTTGATCTATTGCCGGAGCGGGTCGACCACACTGAAATTGTCGACTGGATCTTTAGGCAAACAACCGGCCAACAGCGCCGGTTACAGCAAGTCTTTCTGGTCAGTGCCAAGAGGTGCCAGGGCCTTGCTGAACTGCTGGCAGCGCTCAAGCCGCTTGGTCTGAACGTAGTGATCATGGGTGCGACCAACAGCGGCAAATCATCGCTCCTGGGTTGCTATTTGCCGAAAGAGGTCAAAACGGCTCCGGTTGTCTCATCCTACCCCGGCACTACCTTGGGGATCATTCCGGTTCCGGCCGGCCCTGACAACTTCACCTTTTTGGATACTCCCGGGTTGATTCCACCTGGTCGGCTCAGCGACTTATATTGTGAAGCCTGTGTTCCTCAGTTTATTGCCGATAAAAAGCTGACGAGTCAGTTGTCGGAGTTAAGAGTCGGCCAGAGCCTCCTGCTGGGAGCCGTGGGCGCGATAACCGTTGAAGCCTGTGCGCCGGAGCAAAAAGCCGTGTTAATCAGCTATCTTCCAGGGGGGATGGTCTTGCATCGGACCAGAGGAGAACGTGTTGCCGAGCTGCTAAAGTCGCCGGCAGACTGGCTGAAACCGCCGTGTGGCCGGTGTCGGTTTGTCGATTTCGCTGCCTGGGAACGGCATACCATTGAGCTTCAGCCGAATCAGGATCTGGCGATTGCGGGCTTGGGTTGGCTCAGTTTGCGGCGTAGTAGGGCAACGCTGACCTTATATCTCCCACCCGGAGTTCGTTACCGCGTCCGACCCTGTCTAATTGGGCCGCGTAACTAGTTGAGGTATATTATTCCCTCTTTTGGACATATACTGAGATATCAGACCTGTCCAAAGGGGGATTGTTGCATGTCCGAACCGATCAAAATCATCGAGGTTCTGCCACTGCCAGAGCCGAGTCGTTTCCGGACGAGATCCACTCAGTTTTTGCGCATGGTCAAAATGGCTGTCAGTCGTGTACGCCGCGGGCATCCGGAGTTAGAAGGAACCAGCCTGTATGATATCGGCATTCGTAAAATACCGGCGGAAGGCAAACTCGAAGTCACGCTCTATTTTCGCCCGGATCAGGTCAACGAAAAGACCGGGGCCTAGAAGGTTTTACTGCAATTATAGTGGAAATTTTTATCACCAGTACCAAACCGAACCTGGCTCTAGGTTCGGTTCTTTGTGGAGGGTTGCTAATGGAGTGGCAACAGCAGACGATCCAACGCATTTTAGCCAAAGCTTTGGAGCGCGGCGGGGATTTCGCCGATCTCTTTATTGAAGAGCGGCATTCCTTGAACCTGGTTCGGGAAGCCGAAAAGTTGGACAAGGTTACAGCGGGAACCGATGCCGGCGCGGGGGTGCGGGTGGTTTCACAGGGCTCTACCGCCTACGCCTATACTAATGACTTAACCGAGTCCGGCCTGCTCGAGATCGCCGGAGTGGTGGCCAACGCGGTTGAACAAGGCAACTATATGGAGATACCCGTCCTCGAGGCGAGGACGAGCCAGGTTCAGGTCGATCCGGAGATTGATCCGCGGACCATCAGCCTGGTTGAAAAAGCCGCTTTACTCGAAAAAGCCGATCGGGCGGCGCGCGAGGTTGATCCGCGGGTGACCCAGGTCACCGTTTTTTATCGGGAGTCGATCCAAGATGTCCTCATCGCCAATTCCCGGGGCTATCTGGCCAAAGATACCCGTTGTCGCTTGGCCTTAGGTTTACTGGTGATTGCCCGCGCGGGTGAGGTTATGCAGACAGCGTACGAATCGCTCGGCGGGTCGGCCGGATTCGAACTCCTCGCGGAAGAGGCGGTGATCGCGATGGCTCGAAAGGCGGCCGAAGCAGCTGTCCGAATGCTTTCCGCTAAGCCGGCCCCGTCCGGGAAAATGCCGGTGGTGCTGGCTGCGGAAGCCGGTGGCACGATGGTGCACGAAGCCTGCGGACATGGACTCGAGGCTGATCTGGTTCAAAAAGGAGTATCCGTCTATGCCGGCAAGATCGGGCAACAAGTGGCGGCTAAAGGTGTAACGGTCATTGATGACGCAACCCTGCCGCATCAGTATGGTTCTTACCGCTTTGATGATGAGGGCAATCCTGCCCAACGCAATGTGCTCATTGAAGATGGGATTCTTAAAGGGTACTTGTATGATCTGGTGACCGCACTTAAAGACGGACAAGAACCCACCGGCAACGGCCGGCGTCAATCATATCATCATCGACCGATTCCCCGGATGTCCAATACCTTCATCGCCCCCGGCTCCGAAAGTCCGGAGGAGATCATTAAAGATACTCCTTCCGGTTTGTACGTAACGAAGATGGGTGGGGGACAGGTCAATACCGCTACCGGGGATTTCGTCTTCGAAGTGGCCCAGGGTTTTCTGATTAAAGACGGTCGGATTGCCGAGCCGGTGCGCGGGGCGACCCTGACCGGCAACGGTCCTGAAGTACTGAAGCTTATCGACCGGATCGGCAATGATCAAGGCTTTACGATCGGCACTTGTGGCAAGGATGGCCAGGGCGCCCCGGTCTGTGATGCCCAACCAACTATCCGGATTAAAGAGCTGATCGTCGGTGGCATAGCTGAGAACGAGGAGGTTGCCCAATGAAGCCGGTTCTAGAGATTGTTCAGGAAGTAGTCGAATACGGCTCCACAATGCAGGTTGGACAGATCGAAGCCTACGTGAGCAATGTGCGCGAACTCGAGGTCGAAGTTACCGAGGCCAAGGTGGAAAACCTGCAGCAAGCGGCGGAGACCGGATTGAGCGTGCGGGTGATCAGCCATAATCGGCTCGGGTTTGCTTATACAACCGATTTGAGCCCCGAGGGCGTCAAAAAAGTGGTGCAGGAAGCGATCGACATCAGTAAGGTGGTTCCGCCCGATCCGTTATATGCGCTGCCGGAACCGGCTCCATTTGCTGCCCTGGGATTGCAGGACCCCGATTATGGTCGGGTGAGTGTGGAAGACAAAATTAACCTGGCCAAAGAGATTGAACGGGCGGCCTTAGGGTATGACCCGCGAGTCAAAAAAGTGCGCATGGCCAAGTTTTCCGAACGAGTGTACGAGGTAGCAATAGCCAACTCTTTGGGCTTGGTCGCGAATTATGCGGGAACCGGCTTTTCGGGGTTTGTCATGGCGATCGCTGAAGCGGACGGGGTGGCGGAAACCGGCTATGGTTTCGATTTTAACCACCGGCTGGCCAAATTGGATCCGCTAGCCATTGGCGCTGAGGCGGCGCGGCGGAGCGTGGAGATGCTTGGGGCGAAAAAGGTTTCCAGCCAGCGTGCGGATGTGATCTTTGATCCCACCGTCGCCACCGAGTTTCTTGGCGTTATTGCCCCGGCTCTCACGGGGGATGCGGTTCAAAAAGGCAAATCGCTCTTTCATGATAAACAAGGCCGGCAGATTGCGTCCGAAGTTGTGACCATGGTTGATGACGGGCGACATTTAGCAGGGGCGGCGGCTGCGCCCGTTGATGATGAGGGGGTTCCGACCCGACGGACCGAGTTAATTACTAATGGGGTGTTGCATGGCTTTTTGCATAACCTCTACACCGCGGCGAAGGCCGGGGTTGCCCCCACGGGTAACGGTTGGCGCAGTTCGTTCAGGGGCCGTCCGGAGTCAAGTACGTCCAATTTTTATCTCTTGCCCGGTGAAAAAACTCCTGAAGCAATTATCTCCGGGGTCAGCCGAGGGCTGTATGTAACCAGCGTGATGGGGATGCATACCGCAAATCCGATTTCCGGCGATTTTTCGGTAGGAGCTTCGGGTTTGTGGGTCGAAAATGGAGAGGTAGCTTATCCGGTGCGCGGGGTGGCCATTGCCGGCAATATTGTTGATTTCCTCAAATCAATTGTCGAGGTCGGGAATGACCTGCGCTTTATCGGTAGTACCGGTTCGCCCACCTTCCGGGTGGCCGGGATCTCGATCAGTGGTTAAATTGCTAAGTTTGTCTAGATGGGTGATTTGATGTTCATCAGCGGTCGGACCAGGGTGGCTGGGATAATTGGCCACCCTGTCGCTCATTCCCTTTCCCCGACGATGCATAATGCCGGCTTTAGAGCCGCCAACTTGGATTGGGTCTATGTGCCTTTCCCAGTTGAGCCAGATTATCTGGGGCAGGCCCTCAGCGGACTCTTCCACGCCGGGGTGGCCGGATTGAATGTGACCGTGCCTTTTAAAGTCGCGGTGATCGAGCATTTGGAGGGTTTGACCACCGAGGCGATGCGCATCGGGGCCGTGAATCTGTTGACCCGTGGCCGGAGCGGCTGGATCGGCGACAATACCGACGGTCGCGGTTTCGTCCAAGCCTTGCAGGAAGCAGGTTTCGTGCCGGAGGGTAAGTCCGTGCTGTTATTGGGGGCCGGGGGAGCAGCCCGGGCAGTGGCGCACTCTCTGCTGTTGGCCGGGGTAACCGAGTTGACCATTGCCAACCGGACGCCGGAACGGGCTGAGAACTTGCTTGGTGAACTGGCCGAGTACTATGAGGAGGGCATGTTGGACCGAGTTGATTGGGCGGCGCGCTCCAATCCGGCTTTGCTCGAGGGATTTGATTTGATCGTTAACGCTACCAGTGAAGGCATGGGGGCTGCTCACGGGCAAGCGTCGGTGGTGGACCTCGCCGGCTTAGCGGGGGAGAACAAACCATTGGTGGCGGATATTGTTTACGTGCCGCTGGAAACTCCCTTGATCCAAATGGCCAAGCGGCAAGGGCTGCCGACTTTGACCGGGGAAAAGATGCTGTTATATCAAGGCGTCATTTCTTGGGAGACCTGGACCGGGAGGCCGGCACCCGTTGTGGAGATGTTGAATGCCATGCTCACGGCGCTTAGGGCATAAGACCTAAAGGGTTTTTTTAACATTTTGTCGAAAGGAAAAGCAGCCTTTACTGGAGGTGAGTGGGGGTGTCGGGTTTTTCAGGACCGTATAACGTGCTGGAAGATGTGGTCCGGAGAGCCTATGATCGGGTAATTCTCGAATTTCCCGAGGCATGTACTTGTGAGCAATGCAAGACCGACACATTATCGCTTGCCTTAAATGAACTAGACGCCAGGTATGTTGGCAGCTATTCCGGAGAAACCAGGGTACGCGTTGAGCTGGAGAGTACCCAGAGCCAGATCGATATTTGGCTCGCCCTGCGCAAGGCTATCCAACAGGTAAATCGGAGACCGCATCATGACCGTGTTTAGGAGGGGCTGATTGTGCGTTTTTTGACCGCGGGAGAGTCGCATGGCCCAGGTCTGACCGCAATTATCGAAGGCTTACCGGCGGGTCTGCCCATCGATCCGGAGCTGATCAATGCCGAGTTGGCCCAGCGGCAGAAGGGTGCAGGGCGTGGTGGACGGATGCGCATCGAGACCGATCAGGTGATCATTACATCCGGACTGCGCTTTGGCTATACTTTGGGGTCGCCGCTCTGCCTGACAATTCATAACCGAGACTGGGTTAACTGGGAGCGGACGATGAATCCGCTACCGGTGGAGAATCAACCGGAGCCCGTGACCCAACCCCGGCCAGGACATGCAGATTTAGCCGGGGTTTTAAAATATGGTTTTACCGATTGCCGGAATGTCTTGGAACGGGCCAGTGCCCGGGAAACTGCGGCCAGGGTTGCGGTGGGGGCGGTTGCCAAGCAACTCTTGGCTCAGTTCGGGATTGTAGTTGCCAGCCAGGTCATTCGGATTGGGACGGTGGAAACCTCCCTCCGGCTTGGCGATCCCAGCGAGATTGAATTGGTACGCCGCTCTCCGGTGGCTTGCCTTGACCACCAGGCTGCCGAGAGGATGGTTGAGGAGATCACGGAGGCCGGGCAAGCCGGTGATACGCTTGGCGGAATCTTTGAAGTGGTTGCTTGGGGAGTACCTCCCGGCTTAGGTTCGCACGTGCACTGGGATCGGCGCCTGGATACTCGTTTAGCTGCTGCCTTAATGAGCATTCCGGCGATCAAAGGGGTCGAGATCGGTACCGGTTTTGCGCTGGCCGGGCTGCGTGGTTCGGCGGCACATGATCCTATCTGTTATGCGAGTGAAACCGGATATTATCGAACTTCCAACCATGCCGGCGGCCTTGAGGGCGGTATCACCAACGGGATGCCGCTCCGGATGACCGCAGCGATGAAACCGATCCCGACGCTGATGAAACCATTGGACTCCGTAGACATCAAAACCAAGGAAGTCGTCGCGGCCAACAGGGAACGCAGCGATGTTACCGCGGTTCCGGCTGCGGCCGTAGTCGGCGAGGCGATGGTGGCCTGGATTATCGCCGAAGCGTTTGCTGAAAAGTTCGGAGCCGACCAACTCTCCGAAATGAAGGCGGCATACGAGCGTTATCTGGAGGTGCTCCGGCGTGGTTAGGAATAAACCCAACCTGGTGTTGGTTGGCTTCATGGGTGCGGGCAAAACAGCTGTTGGTCGTGAGGTAGCAGCTCGTCTGGGACGAGCTTTTGTTGATCTTGACCAAGTCATCGCCGATCGGGCGGGGCTGGGCATCCCGGAGATCTTTGCCCGGTACGGCGAAGCGCACTTTCGGGTGTTGGAAGCAGAGATTGCGCGGGAGGTTGCTCTGGGCACCGGGCAGGTTATCGCGACCGGCGGAGGTACGATTGCCAACCCCGAAACATTGACCGCTCTCCGGCGTACCGGGGTGATTATCTGGCTGGCACCTCCGCTCGATTTGCTTTTGCGGCGGATTTTAACTTCGCATTCGGCCAGACCGCTAGCAAGTTTAGGACCGGTAGGCCTCCGCAAGCTGTATGCCGAGCGTGAAAGGTTTTATCGACTTGCCGACTATCGCGTGACTCCGGCTGAAGATGAACTGATTGCCGATACCGCCGACAAGATTGTGGCTGTGCTCGATCCGGACCGGCCAACCTTTGAAGTCACTACACCGACTGCCTGCTACCCCTTTCGCTTGTCCCGCGATTTTACCTTTCCTGAACTGACCGGATTTCAGCCTGGCCGAGCGATTCTGGTAACCGATAGTACGGTGGGGGCCCTCTATGCCGATCAGGTCAGTGAGCTGCTGGGCGGGGCCGGTTGGCAGGTTACACCCGTGGTGCTTCCTGCGGGGGAAAAAACCAAAACCTTGGCCAATGCCGAGGTGATTTGGCGAACCGGCTTTGATGTCGGGCTGGACCGGCATGGGTTGATCGTGGCATTAGGTGGAGGTGTAATCGGTGATCTGGCCGGTTTTGCAGCAGCCACCTACATGCGGGGTACCGGGTTCTTGATCATTCCGACTACGTTATTGGCTATGGTTGACAGTTCCATCGGCGGAAAGGTCGCGATCAATCACGAGCGGGGCAAGAATTTGATCGGCGCCTTTTACCATCCGCGAGCGGTTTTGGCTCCGCTTAATACCTTAGCGAGCTTGGATGAGCGGAATCTGGCGGCCGGCTGGGCGGAAGTTGTCAAATCCGCACTGATCGGGGATGCTGCTTATTTTCACCAGCTCAGCGCCAATTTGCCCAGCCTGACGGAGGCTTCCACCTTGGCGGAGGCAGTTTTCCGGTCGGCACTAGTTAAGCGCGATCTGGTCAATCAAGATCAGTTCGAAAGCGGCGTGCGCAAACATTTGAATCTCGGGCATACCCTGGCCCACGCTTTAGAACAAGCTACCGGCTATGATCACTTGCTACATGGCGAAGCGGTAGCAATCGGTCTGGTCTTTGCGGCCATGGTTGCGGAAAAACTGGGCCTGGCCGATGAGCCCCTAACCGGCAGGGTCGCAAGGCTGCTTGCCTATTACCAACTGCCCACAAAATGGCCGGATGGCGTGACCACGGAAGAGGTACTTGCTCCGGTGAGCTTGGATAAAAAGAATCAGGGCGGCCGGATTACCCTGATACTTCCTGCCGCTCCCGGAAGAGTGTTCGAAACCAATGTCACGCTGGGCGAGTTTACCCGCCTAGTAGAGCAATTCAGAGGTGAGTTGGCGTGAAAAAAATAATGGTCATCCACGGACCGAATCTCAATCTGCTGGGTACCCGCGAGCCCGAGGTCTATGGCTACGCGACCCTGGCTGAAATTAACCACCGGATCGAGCAGGCTGCCGCCAAATTGGGCTGCGAAGTGCGCATTGCTCAGTATAATGGTGAAGGAGAGATTATTGCAGCGATTCATGCAGCTGCTGAGTGGGCGGACGGGCTGATCATTAATCCGGGTGCATATACCCATTACAGCTACGCTATCCGCGATGCTATCAGCGCCGTCAATCTGACGGTGGTCGAGGTTCATCTGTCAAACATCTTTGCGCGTGAGGATTTTCGGCGCAACTCGGTAACCGCACCTGTTACCGATGGTGTAATCTCAGGTTTTGGCCCGACCGGCTATATTTTGGCGCTTTATTCGTTTTTCTAAGGAGGAGTTCATACTTGGAATCGCGACTGAACAGGTTACGGGATGAGCTGGTTAAGAAACAGCTCGATGCGTTTTTTACCCGCAAGCGGGAGAATGTCTTTTACTTGTCCGGATTTACCGGAGATACGGGTGCGATCCTGGTTACCGCGGACGAAGCTTTTTTCTTCGCCGACAGCCGGTTTACGCTCCAAGCCTCTCAAGAAGCAGAAGGCTTTGAAATAGTGCCGGTCGAGCGGAGCTATTTCGAGAGCATCGCCACTTTTCTCAAACAAAAAAAATGGACCGTCATCGGAATCGAGGCCAATGATCTGAATGTTGGTGCGTACAATAAGCTGTGTGAACTGGCCGGTACCGCGATTAGCTTTCGGCCTGAGGATCAGCTTATCGAGACGCTGCGGTCGGTCAAGGATGAGGCTGAGCTCCGGATTATGCAGCAGGCGGTGGAGTTGACCGAGCAGGCATTCGAGCAGCTGTTGCCCTTGATCAGACCGGGGGTGACCGAGCGTGAGCTGCAGGTCGAATTAATCAAAATCATGTATGATCACGGCTTTGCCGGACCGAGTTTTGATTTTATCATCGCCAGCGGTCCGCGAGGCGCGCTGCCACATGGGGTGGCGACGGACCGGGTCATCCAATCCGGGGAAATGGTTACCCTTGATTTCGGCGGGATCTTCAAGCATTATTGCTCCGATATGACGCGGACGGTGGCAGTTGGCGAACCGGATCCGCGACTCCGTGAGATCTATGAGGTCGTGCTCGCAGCGCAGACCGCCGCAGAACAGGCGGTTCGACCGGGTGTCACCGGGCAGATGGTCGATCAGGTTGCGCGCCGGGTGATTGAAGAGGCCGGGTATGGCGAGTATTTCGGCCATGGCCTGGGACATGGGGTCGGGCTCGAAGTACATGAACTTCCGGTTGCTTCGTCCAGAGGCACGACCATGCTGGTGCCGCAGATGGTTATCACTATTGAACCAGGCGTGTATATACCGGACTTGGGTGGGGTGCGGATCGAAAACGAGGTGGTGGTTACCGCTGATGGGGCCGCTTCCTTTAACCGGTTTACCAAAGAACTACTTGTTTTATGATCTAAAGCAGGGAATCTTAACGGTATAAAGAATAAAAAAAGCTAGATTTTGGACATGGAGGGGCTAGCGTGATTTCTACTAATGATTTTCGAACCGGGCTGACGATTGAACTCGACGGAGAAGCGTGGTCCGTAGTTGAATTTCTGCATGTTAAACCCGGCAAAGGGGCCGCTTTTGTCCGGACCAAATTGAAAAATGTCAAGACCGGAGCCGTCCAAGAGCGGACGTTCAGGGCAGGAGAAAAGGTACCACGTGCTCATGTCGAGTATAAAGAAGTGCAGTATCTGTACAACGATGGTACCGACTATTATTTCATGGATACCAGTTCTTATGAGCAGCTGTCGCTCAACAAAGAGCAGTTAGGTGACAACTTGTATTATCTAAAAGAAAACATGACGATAAATATTTCGATTTATAAAGGTGAACCTATTGGTGTAAACCCGCCTAACTCCGTTGACCTGCAGGTGATTGAGACCGAGCCCGGCTTCAAAGGCGATACTGCTACCGGTGGTTCCAAGCCTGCCAAACTTGAAACCGGCCTGGTTGTTCAGGTTCCGTTATTCATTGAGGTCGGCGATGTGTTGAAAATAGATACGCGGACCGGACAGTATCTGTCCAGGGCGTAATTCAGCGAAAAGGAGTGATTCGGTGTGAGTTTAGCTGAGAAAGTGGGCTACCTGCGAGGCCTATTGGAAGGCTCCGATTTCTTGGGCGGTGATCCCAAGACCAAAGCGGTCTGGGAGGCTGTGGTCGACGTTTTGGATTCGATTATCGATGACCTGTATACCCTGGATGAAGTCCAGTCCGAATTGGAAGATTACGTGCGAGCGGTAGATGACGATCTCTCGCTATTGGAAAGCGAATTTTATGGCGAAGACGATGAGGACGATGGTTCGATCGAACTGGAGTGTCCGGAGTGCGGCGAGATTGTCTGTTTCGACGAGGATCTGCTGTATGAGGACAACGTGGAGATCACCTGTTTCAACTGTGGCGCGGTAGTCTATAGCGCCGAGGATATCGATGAAGATGACAACGACGCTGAAGATGACGATGATGAGGAAGATGACGATTAAATCCCATTAGTTTCCGGATAACGGCCACCCCGAGATGGGGTGGTTTCTTTTTGCCATTCATATTTTGGTCTTTGTCCCCATAAACATTTGGTAGCGAGTCGGACTTGCTATAGGGGGGCAAAGATTGTGGTAACACCAGCTTTCGAGAGCATCCTGTCCAATTTGGCGCCCAGTCTCCGGGGCTTAATTTTTTCTCTCCCCGAAAACGTTTTACAGAGTTTGGAGGAGATTCGGGTTCGCAAGCTGCGGCCGCTCGCGATCGGTTTTCGCGGGAGCTCAGCATTTGTCACTCCGCAAGGCGAACTCAGCGCAAATCCGGCCGGGGCTTACCTGGTTTCGCCGGAAGAGTTCCTCTTGACTCTGCAGATTATCTCCCGATCGTCGGTGTATGTCTTCGAGGAACAACTGAAACAAGGGTTTATCACCCTGCCGGGCGGGCATCGAGTTGGTGTGTGCGGCCATTTTTTACTCGAAAATGGCCGAATCATCGGGATAAAAGAGGTTAACGGACTCAATTTGCGCATTGCACGAGAAATCATCGGTTGTGCCGTTCCCCTTCTGCCTAAGCTCCTAGATGAATCAAATCAAATTGGTTCCACCCTGATTGTCTCGCCGCCGCAGGGAGGCAAGACGACCTTGCTCCGTGATCTTACGCGACTAATCAGTACCGGCTCATCCAGTCTGAACTTAGCGGGCTGTAAGGTTGTTGTCGTCGATGAGCGTTCGGAGATCGCCGGAGTGTATGACGGCATTCCGCAGCTCGACGTCGGACCGGAGACTGATGTCTTGGATGCTTGCCCCAAAGCGGACGGAATTAGGATCGCTGTCCGCTCCCTTTCGCCAGAAGTTGTGGTCACCGATGAAATTGGCACCGAGGAGGATGTGGCTGCCTTGTTGGAGGCCGTTAACTCCGGTGTGCGGATCATCGCCACCGTACATGCCGGATCCTGGCGTGAACTGGAAGCTAGACCCAGCTTGCAACCTTTACTCCAGGCGGAGACCTTTGTCAACGCCGTCTTACTCAGCCGCCGCCATGGTCCGGGCACCGTCGAAGGGGTCGTTCGGCTCAAGCGTCAGCCACCGGGCCGGATTGAGGTGTCTGGTAGTGCTTAGTTTCAAGATGCTGGGAGCGCTGATCATCATTTCGACCTCTAGTGAAATCGGACGCCGGTGGGCCAAGACGGTCGAACTGCCGGTGCAGATCCTCACGGATCTGATCTTCGCTCTCCAAGGGTTGGAAACGGAGATCAGCTATGCGCTCAATCCGCTACAACAAGCAGCCAGAAGGGTTGCTGCGGGTGCGCAGACTTCCGCGGTTGCCGGATGTTTTAACCATTTTGCCGATAGCCTTTCCGAGCGGTATGAATCGTCCAGCAAACTCTGGCTGACAACCGTGGAGACGGTGTTGGCCAAGTATCCGCTAGCAGAGAAAGACCTGCAATTAATTGGTAGATTGGGCGATCAGCTTGGTTTGACTAATCGGGATGATCAGGTTAAACACATTCGACAGGTTAGGATCGCTTTGGAGGCATCGCTCGCGCAGGCGAAGGAACAGTGTGAGCGCTACCAGGGACTTTATCGCAAGATCGGGGTCACTATTGGGCTGGCAGTTGTTTTACTGACATGGTAGAGAGGGGAAATACCGATGGATCTGAGTCTGATCTTCCGAATTCTCGGCTTTGGCGTTTTGATCGCCGTTTTCAACAGCTACCTGAAGGGGATCGGCCGTGATGATTTGGCGCAAATGTTTACCCTGGCCGGACTGGCGGTGGTGCTGATGATGGTCATGCAGCTGGTCCAGGAGCTTTTCCAGGCCATCCGGTATACTTTCCAGATTTGAGGTGAACGACGATGGATCATCTACGCCTCTCGGCTCTGGCTCTTGTGATTGTCAGCTTGTTGGTCTACGTGCGGCAGTACCGCAGCGATCTCGCCATTTTGCTCAGTTTGGCCGTGGGGATCCTGGTTTTTTTGGCGATTCGCGCCGAATTGGCGGCGGTGGTGTACCAACTTGCGGAGCTGGCTGCTCGGGCTGGCTTGCAAAGTGTTTACCTTGGCACTGTCCTCAAGGTTATCGGTATCAGTTATCTGGTCGGTTTTGCTGCCCAGGCCTGTCGCGATGCTCATGAGAATGTGGTGGGCGAACAAGTCGAGTTTGCCGGTAAGGTGTTGATTTTATTTCTCGCCGTGCCGGTGATGATGGCCGTGCTCGATTCGATCCTGGAGTTGTTGCCGTAAATGAGGAGAGATGAATGGTGCCCCCGAGAGTATTCTGGTTGCTCTTAGTATTAATTCCGATTTGTGCAGGTCCGCCGGTGCTAGCCGACGAGGCGGTAACCCCGGAGGCCGTTTATCGCGAACAGTTGGCGGAACTCGACCTCTCCGGGCTGGAGCAGTTCTTTCAAGAGCTTGATCAAGAGGTCCTCGAACTCACTCCGCGCTTGGATCTCCGGGCTATTTTAGCCGATCCCTCCGGCCAGGGCTGGGATGAGGTTTTCGGCAATTTATTGCATAACCTGGCAGCCTTTTTTTTCCGCGAGTTGCTCGCCAACTCCAAATTATTGGGGCAGTTGTTACTGCTGGCAGTGTGCTTAGCCTTGTTGACTCAGCTCCAAGGAGCTTTTGGGGAGCGCTCTTTTCGTGAATTGGTTTTTGCGGTTTGTTATTTGGTCTTGATTCTCCTCGGTTTGCGGAGCTTCCACCTCGCGATCGGGTACGGTTTGGAGGCGATCAACAATATGGTTGGCTTGATGCAAGCACTCCTGCCAACCTACACAATTCTACTGACCAGTATCGGTGCGGTCACAACAACTGCCGTGCTCAGCCCGCTATTATACGGGATTATGACATTGGTCAGCAGCCTGATCAGCAAAATTGTGCTGCCGTTAGTTTTCTGCAGTGTGGTGGTCGGATTGGTCGGCAACATCTCCGGGAGGTTTAGCCTAGCCCAATTAGCTGGGATGCTGCGTCAGGTTGCGACTGTCAGCCTTGGTCTGTTATTTACGGTCTTCCTGGGAACTACGGCGGTGCGCGGTGTGACCGCTCCGGTGACCGATGGTGTGGCTTTACGGGCCACTAAGTACTTGGCCAGCTCTTTTGTGCCGATCGTCGGCAAGATGTATTCCGAAGCTGTGGAGGTAGTGGTCGGGAGTTCTTTGCTGTTAAAGAATGCGGTCGGCATCCTGGGAATCTTTCTGATGTTGGCCGTCAGCGTATTTCCCATGGCTAAGATTGTGGCGATGCTGGCGGTATATAAGTTTGTCAATGCGGTAGTCGAACCGATCAGCGCTGCCCAACTCACCAAAGGCTTGGCCCAGCTCGAAGCCGGTTTGACGCTGCTGTTTGTGGTGGTGGCTATTGTTTCCGTGCTCTTCTTCGTCAGTCTGTTGGTGATTATCGGGGCGGGCAATTTGGCAGTGGTGATGCGGGGGTGAAACGATGATCCAAAGCTTAGCCGACTGGATCAGGAGCTTGGCTTATCTGGTGCTAGCCGTAACCTTTTTAGAACTCTTGGTGCCGGAGAATCAGCTGAACAAGTTGGTTAAAGTGATTATCGGTTTTGTCATTAGTGCGGCGATAATCATGCCGATCGTTAATTGGGTTCGCACCTCGCGCGACCTGCCAAGATTCGAGTTTTACCAGGCGGACAAACCGGACCCGCGGCCAATTGTTCTCCCTTCGACCGACACTATCTCCCGGCAAGCTACTCGCTTGTACCAAGCCACGCTTGGCTTGGAGGTCGCCCGTTACCTGAATGCGCAGGGGATACCGGCCCAAGTCCAAATCCAATGGACACCTGAAGCAGGTGTGACCGAGGTTATCGCCAGATTGCAGGATGAGCCGTCCGGTCTCGATCGCGATCATGTGACCAAGCTCTTAACCGAGTTGCTCCCCATTGATGGGGAACGGATCCGGATCGAATATTAGCTGCCAGACAGAGGTGAAACGATGATGTTAAGCTGGATGAAATTACCGTCTGACGGGAAAATGCCGACCGGCCTGATCTTAGTCCTAGCCGTAGTTGGCGTACTGTTAATCTTTGGTGCGGACTGGTTGGCCCCGGCAAAGTCGCCGGTTTCTCCGCAACCCCAACAAAGTGCTGCGCCTAGTAAAGGTTATGGTTCGGGTACTGATTATGAGTTGATGTATGAGCAGTCGCTGCGGGAAACCATTTCGGCTATCGCCGGAACCGGTGAAGTCATCGTTGATGTCTTTTTGGCCTCGAGTTCTCGCGCCGAATATGCACGCAGCCTTGATACATCCGAAAAAATCACGCAAAACCAAGCCGAGAGCGGCAGCGTGACCCAGCAAACGACCGAAAGTCGGACAAATAGCCAGGTGACGTTGGTTCGTTCCGGGTCATGGGAAGAGCCGATTGTGGTGCAGACCTTTGCGCCGGAGATTCAGGGGGTCCTGGTCATAGCCGAGGGCGCAGCTAATCCACGAATCAAACTGGAATTAACCCGTGCTGTCTGTACCGCCCTGGATATTCCAGCGCATCGGGTACGGGTCCTGTCGAAGGAGGGAAAGTAAGATGAGCTACCACTTTATCAGTGCCCGCGCGATTATGCTGGCAGTTGTGATTTTCGTCGGCGTGGCAATCGGTGTTTATTTGAATGTGATTACCGCTCAGTCGCCTGTCGCCCAGCTTAATGAGGTCGCTGCGCCGCTAGAGCCGCCAATAGTTGCTAATGGGTCATCCCGATCCGGCGTGGACATAGAGGCTGCCGAGGCCGCGGCGCCGGTGCGACTTAATCCGGTGACGATTTCACCGGTACCATCCGTGGACGATCTCATCGTCGACTACCAACTGCAGCGGGAACAAAGTCGCAGTGCGCAGATGGAGTTATTACGGGAGGTGGCGGCAAATCCGGAGGGAGCGCCGACTGTGCGCCAGCAGGCCCAGCTCCGCCTGCTCGAGCTGGCCCGGCTAGCTGAATTAGAAGTTAATGTCGCCGGCCTCCTATCGGCCGAAGGTTTTGTCAATCCACTGGTCGTAGCTGGGGAAAATGGGCTGACGGTGAGCCTCGGGGGGCGCAAATTAAGCCCGGATGAGGCTGCGAAGATCGGTAATTTACTGGCCAAGATGAGCGGGTTTGCCCCTTCGCAAATCATCATTCTGGAGCGTCCGTAGGCCAAGAATGTTGTATACATTGACCCATTTGGTTGACACTACCAGTTAGTGAACAGTATAATTTTATAAAATAGCGGACTCAGGTTTGCGGCCTGAGTTTTTCTTTAATTAGTACTTAGTCTTTAAACAGGTGAGGATATGGGACGGATCATCAACTTTACCGATACTACGCTGCGTGATGCCCATCAGAGTCTCTGGGCCACCAGGATGCGGACCGAGGATATGCTGCCGGTGGCCGAGCTGCTGGACTCGATCGGTTATTGGTCTCTGGAGGTCTGGGGCGGGGCCACTTTTGATGTCTGTATGCGCTTCCTCCATGAGGACCCGTGGGAGCGCTTGCGCCGTTTAAAAAAGGTGATCACCAAAACCCCGTTGCAAATGCTGTTACGTGGTCAGAACCTCGTTGGTTATAAACACTATCCCGATGATATTGTCGAGCGCTTTATCTTCAAAGCTGTCGAGAATGGAATCGACGTTATCCGGATCTTTGATGCGCTCAACGATGTCCGTAACCTCGAGTTTTCGATGCGCAAGGCCCGGGAGGCCGGTGCTCATGTCCAGGCAGTGGTTGTTTACACCCGCAGCCCGATCCACTCGGTGGATCACTATCTTGACACCGCTCACAAGCTGGTGGAGATCGGAGCCGATTCTCTCTGCATCAAAGATATGGCCGGGCTGCTCTCACCGTATATGGCGGAAACGCTGATCGCCAAGTTTAAGGCAGAGTTTGATCTCCCGATCCATTTGCACACTCACTACATTGGCGGACTGGCTCCGATGACCTACCTGAAGGCGATTGAGGCCGGAGTGGACTGTGTCGACACCGCTACCGCTCCTTTGGCCTTTGGAGCCAGCCAGCCGCCTGTGGAGACGATTGTAAGCGCTCTAAAGGGGAGCCCACGTGAGGCTACACTCGACTTAGATGCGCTATTTGAAGTTGCGCGCTATTTTGAAAAAGTGCGGCGTGAGCGTGGTTTTGAGCGGGGAGTTACCCGGATTAGCGACATGCAAGTCTTCTCGCATCAGGTTCCGGGTGGGATGATTTCCAACTTGGTGGCCCAATTGGAGGTACAAAAGGCCCTGGATAAATTGGACGAGGTGCTCAAAGAGATTCCCCGGGTGAGAGCAGACTTGGGTTATCCGCCTTTGGTCACACCGACTAGCCAGATCGTTGGTATTCAGGCGGTTTTGAATGTCTTATGCGGGGAACGTTATAAGGTGGTGCCAGATGAGGTTAAGGCCTATGTACGCGGATATTACGGGCGACCGCCGGGCGAGATCGCTCCGGAGTTGTTACAAAAACTAACCGGTGGCGAAGGCATCATTGAAGGGAGACCGGCTGATTACCTAGAACCATTATGGGAAAAGGCTAAGGCGGAAAGTGCCGATTTTGCCCGGAGCGATGAAGACGTTCTATCCTATGCGCTCTTCCCGCAAATTGCTGAGAAAATGTTAAGGGAGCGTAACTCCGGTGTAAAACCGGCAGACCTACAATCCAAGGAGGTTTCTCAGGTGAACCTTAACGAGATTAAAGAGCTGGTCAAATTAGTTAATGAAACGGACATTGCGGAATTAAAAGTGGAAAGTGACGGTGTAAAGTTCAGCATTAAGAAGGCGACGGGCGACGTCGTGGCTAAGGCTGATGTGCCGCCTGCACCTGCGACAAAGGCGAGCGTCGAGGCACCGGCCTCAACAGCTGTTGAGCAGGACGATGTGCTCAAGGATAACGAAGTCCAGGTTGTCGCTCCGATGGTTGGTACTTTTTATCGTGCTCCTGCTCCTGATGCCGAGCCGTATGTTCAGGTCGGGGAGAGGGTTACGGTCGGGCAACCGTTGTGCATTATTGAAGCAATGAAGTTGATGAATGAGATCGAGTCCGAAGTCGAGGGCACGATTGTCAAGATACTGGTCGAAAACGGACAGCCTGTCGAGTATGGCCAACCCCTATTCATAATTGCGAAGGCTTAACGGCAGAAGGAGGACAGCACTTGTTTCGAAAGATTCTGGTGGCTAACCGCGGGGAGATCGCACTGCGGGTCATGCGGGCCTGCCACGAACTCGGCATTGCTACCGTAGCTGTTTACTCCGAGGCGGATCGCGATTCCTTGCATGTCCGGTATGCTGATGAAGCGGTTTGTATCGGGGCGGCTTCCGCGGTTAAAAGCTATTTAAATATTCCGAACATCATTAGTGCGGCCATGATTACCGGGGTGGATGCAATTCACCCTGGGTACGGGTTCTTGGCCGAAAATGCTTATTTTGCCGAAATCTGCGAAACGCACGGCATCAAATTCATCGGACCGTCGGCTGCCGCAATTGCGGCTATGGGAGACAAAGCCAAAGCAAAGTTGGTGATGGCCAAGGCAGGTGTTCCGGTCGTTCCGGGCAGTGATGGCCCGGTGACCGATGATCTTGAGGCGCTCAAACTCGCCAAAGAGATCGGTTATCCGGTCATTGTCAAAGCCTCCGCCGGCGGTGGCGGTAAGGGGATGCGGATTGCACACAATGATGAGGACCTGACCCGTTCATTGCGGATGGCGCGCAATGAAGCGGAGGCCGCTTTTGGCAATCCCGAAGTCTACTTGGAAAAGTTTATCGAGGAGCCGCGGCATATCGAATTTCAAATCCTCTGCGACGAGCATGGCAACGGGATCTATCTCGGCGAACGCGATTGCAGTTTGCAGCGGCGACACCAAAAGGTGCTCGAGGAAGCACCGGCGGTCGGCATTACGGACGAGGTTCGGCAGCAAATGGGCGAGCGAGTGGTGCAAGCGGTATTGGCTGCCGGGTATACCAACGCCGGGACGGTTGAGTTTTTGCGTGATAAGCACGGTAATTTCTATTTTATTGAGATGAACACCCGGATCCAGGTTGAGCATCCGGTAACCGAAATGATCTATGGGGTTGACCTTGTCAAAGAGCAGATTTTGGTGGCCGCCGGCCATCAACTGAGCTATTCACAAGCGGATCTGGTGCCGCGCGGATATGCTATTGAGTGCCGGATCAATGCTGAGGATCCGGAGAATGATTTTCGTCCGTCCCCGGGCAAAGTGCAGACTTATCTGCCGCCCGGCGGTATCGGAATCCGGGTGGATAGTGCGCTCTATCCTGGATATATAATCCCTCCATACTATGATTCGTTAGTGGCGAAAATTATCGCTTGGGCGCCTACCCGTGAGGAGGCGATCCGGCGAATGCAGCGGGCCTTAGATGAGACGGTGATTGAAGGCATTAAAACAACTATTCCATTTCACCAAAAGATTTTGGATAATGCCTTTTTCCGCAAGGGCGAAGTCTATACGAATTTCCTCCAACGTCGGGTGCTGCAAGATTAAGGGTGTTTGCCAAGCCGGCAGCGCTTCGGTATAATAAGTGCAGAAAATGCCATGATAGGGAGGTCTTGCCTGTGGCTGAAAATGAAAGTCGCACGGATATTGGTTCAATCCGGATTGCAAACGAGGTCGTCGGAGTAATCGCCGGATTGGCGGCCATCGAGGTTGAAGGTGTGGCCGGCATGAGTGGCGGTATCGTTGGTGGCATTGTTGAGCTCTTAGGCCGCAAAAACCTGTCTAAAGGGGTTAAGGTCGAGGTTGGTGAGCGTGAGGCCGCAGTAGATCTGTCTATTGTGGTAACGTACGGGGCGATTATCCCCGAGGTTGCGTACAAAGTTCAGTCTAATGTCCGTAAAGCCATCGCCAGCATGACCGGTCTAGATGTGGTCGAAGTCAATGTTAACGTACTAGGTGTTAGCTTCCCGCAAGAGGATAAAGCAGAGCCGGAACAGCAGCCCAGGGTCAAGTAGGAGGCCTGAATTATGAGCTTGGCGGTGCGCAGCGTTGTTTTTGTTTTTTCGGTCGTCATTTTGGTGTTGGCCGTAAGCGCCATCGGGATTGCCCTGGGTTGGGATCCAACCATCACCTTAATGGGAATCGCCGAGTGGGTCTTGGCTCACCGAGTCGGAACCGGCCTGGTGGGAGTGGTCGCTTTTGCGCTTGCGGTGATCGGCCTTTATCTGAGCCTGCAGCGGGAAAGCGAACCGGCGGGGTTGGTGAAAGAGACCTCCCTCGGTACGATTGTTATTTCTCAGGCTGCTGTGGAAACCTTAATCAAGAGAGCTGCCGCTGAAATTGAAGGGGTGCGGACGATCCGGCCAACCGTGTCAAATTTGGGAGATAAGTTGGCTGTGCTGTTGGCTTTAGAGGTTGCTCCGGATACCAACATCCCGCAGCTGGCCGACCAAGTGCGCACCAGAGTGCAAGAGTATTTGGCGCAGACAGTGGGAATTAGTGATGTCAATATCAACATAGTTGTCCGGGAAATTTCGACGAGCTTGCAAAAAGCGAGAGTCAAGTAAGGGGGCTGGTTTCGTGCAGCCGGAGTTACAAGAGTTTCTGCTGTGGGCGATCAAAAACAAGGGTAAAATCATCGGAGTCATTCTCGGCTTGATATTAGGTTGGATGGCGATTGCCTACGGGATCCTTAAGACTTTGTTTGTACTGATCTTGGTCTTTCTCGGTTACTGGCTCGGTAGTCGTTCCGATCGGGAGCAGAATTTGCGGGGAGTCTTGGATAGTTTTTTCTCTGATAGCAGAAAGTGAAGGTGACCTAGTTGCGTCGGCGTTTAGCCCGTGAAATTGCCTTGAAAGCCTTGTATCAGGCTGAGGTTGGAAAATTTCCCATCGAAGAGTCAACTCAGCTGCTCATCGAGGACTTGGACTTGACTGAAGATGTAGCCGATTTCGTCCGCCAGCACACCTCAGGTGTATACCGGCACCTAGCAGAGATCGATGCGCTGATCAACCAGTTTTCGATTGATTGGCCCGTCAATCGCTTGGCTAGTATTGAGCGGAACATTTTACGGTTGGCAGTTTACGAACTGGCTCACCGGGATGACATTCCGGCTAGTGTGGCCATTAATGAGGCTGTTGAACTAGCTAAGCAATATGGCGACGAAGCATCGCCCAAATTTATCAACGGAGTTCTCGGCAATCTGCTCCGACAAGGGTTACAAGGGGGAAAAAATGAAGATTCTCGGGATTGACACCAGCAACTACATGACTTCAGTTGCAGTGGTTGACGATCAGGGCGTGGTCCATTCAGACCTGCGGGTTCCGATCCCGGTTCCACAAGGTGAGCGAGGCCTCCGACAATCGGAGGCTTTTTTTAACCATATTAAAAACCTCCCTGAACTAATTGAGCAGGTAATGTCCGGGGCAGGTGCGAACCAATTCGGCGCCGTGGTTGCCAGTGTCAGCCCCCGCCAGCAACCGGGTTCATATATGCCGGTCTTTTTGAGTGGGACTGCGGTAGCCAGGGTTGTTGCGGCTACTCTGCGTATACCGTTTATCGAGCGTAGCCACCAGGAGGGGCATCTCTGCGCTGCCTTGGCTTCATCAGGTTTCAACCCGCAATCTGAACGTTTTTTGGCCGTGCATCTTTCCGGCGGGACGACCGAACTTTTGGAGGTAGACTGGGGTCTGGCGGCGGATAACCGGCCGAGAATCAAACTGCTTGGAGGAACCAGTGATCTCAATGCCGGTCAGTTCGTCGACCGGATCGGGGTTATGTTGGGTTTGCCCTTCCCGGCCGGAACCCATCTGGAAAGATTGGCAGCCAAGGCCGGCGGAACCATCAGATTAACGACTGCGATCCAGGATTTAAATCCCAGCTTTTCTGGGCCGGCGGCCCAAGCCGAACGCTTGTTGGCCGCAGGGGCGGAACCGGCCGAAATCGCGCTGGCCGTCCAGAATGCCATCGTCAAGGTGTTAGAAAAGTGGCTGCTTAAGGCCGTGGCTCTCACCGGGTTGCGGCAAGTCTTGATCAGCGGTGGCGTGGCAGCCAACCGGTATATCCGGGAACGCCTTTCTCACCGCTTAGCCAAACGGGACAAAGGTATCACGGTTTATTTTGGTGAACCTAAATTGAGCGGCGATAACGCCGTCGGTTTGGCCCTGTCTTATTGGTACCCTGTTCTGCCACCAGTAGCGTATTCCGGTGAGGTGAATCGATGAGTTTGTTCGAACCGAAAATTCTGTCCGTTAGTGAATTGACCAAACTAATCAAACAGGAACTTGAGTTGTCCGGGCAGTTTAAAGATATTTTGGTTCGTGGAGAGATCTCCGGGGTTACCAAGTCAAGCGCCGGCCATTATTATTTTACGCTCAAAGATGAAAAAAGCGTGGTACCCTGTGTGTTGTTCCGGCGCTATTGGGGACGAGAAACACTTTCCGTGGAACTTAAACACGGGATGAAAGTGATTGTCTCCGGCTCTCTGACCGTGTATGAACCAGGCGGGAAATATCAGCTTAAGGTGGAGGAGGTCTTCCCTGAAGGCCTCGGCCGCTTGCATCTGCTCGCCGAGGAGCTAAAACAGCGACTCAAGGCGGAGGGACTGTTTGACGAGGAGCGCAAGCGTCCATTGCCGCCGCACCCCCGGAAACTCGGTGTGGTGACCAGTCCGAGCGGGGCAGTCATCCGGGATATCGTCACCGTGGCCAGACGGCGCTATCCGAACATCGAAATCTTACTTTCTCCGGCGCTGGTTCAGGGCAGCCAAGCTCCGGCCAGTATCGTCCGTGCCCTGGCCGATTTATACGCTCAACCGGATGTCGATGTGATCATTGTTGGCCGGGGCGGCGGGTCATTCGAAGAGCTGAATGCATTTAACCAGGAAGAGGTGGTCAGAGCCATCGCTGCTTCGCCGGTACCGATTGTTTCGGCGGTCGGACATGAAACCGATTTTACTTTGGCCGATTTGGCAGCCGATAAACGAGCTCCAACCCCCTCGGCAGCGGCTGAACTGGTGGTGCCGCGCCGAGACGAGTTATGCCAGCGTGTGGATGTCCTCCGAGAAAGAGCGGAGGTGACCATGCTACGTCTTTTGCAAAACCTGCGCGCCAACCTGACCAGGTTGCGTACGCACACTTATTTCAGCAATCCTCGGCTGCTCATAGAAGGGAAGATTCAGCAGTGTGATGAAATAACCGCTAAACTTTGGCAGCTTGGACCGGCGAAATTAGCCAAGAACCGGCCGGAACTCAGTTTAACACAACGCCGTTTGGCATTAGCCGTCGCCGGTCTTGTCAGAACGGCGCGCCAAGAGATCCAATACAAGAAACAGTCCTTGCGTATTAGCATCACCAGAATGATCGAACGGGCCCGGGCGGCAGGGGAAAACCAGGCCGGCAGGCTCGATGCCTTAAGCCCGCTCAAGACCTTGGCCAGAGGTTACAGCGTTTGTCAGAACCAGGCCGGGAGGGTTGTCACCACCAGCAGCCAAGTTGAGCTTGGCGAGGATCTCCGTGTGCGTTTAGCCCGGGGTGAACTAGGTGTTAAGGTAATGGAGATTAAAGGGGAGGAAAAACCGTGAGTGCGCCGAAGAGTAATAAACTTACTTATGAAGAGGCCTTTAGTCGTTTAGAGGAGATCGTCAGGAAGCTGGAGAGCGGCGAAGCGGGTTTGGATGAATCGTTGCGCCTGTTTGAAGAAGGGATCAAACTCAGTCGGATTTGTAACGAGCGTCTCAATGAGGCTGAAGCCCGTATCGAGAAGCTTGTTCGGCAGGCTGACGGCGAGATTACGCGGGAACCATTTGTTATTGAAACCGAGGAAGATGAATGCGATGACGAACTCCCATTTTGACGAATTGGCAAAACTAATTGACGAGGCGATGGATCGGTTACTGCCGGCTCCCGAAGTTCAACCCGCACTACTGCATCAGGCAATGCGGTATACTTCCCTCGCCGGTGGCAAACGGCTGCGTGGCATTCTGACTTTGGCCGCGGGTCGGGCGGTCGGCGGTGAGATTACGCCCTTGTTGCCGGCTGCAGTCGCCCTGGAGTTGGTTCATGCTTATTCACTCATCCATGATGACCTGCCCTGTATGGATAATGCTGATCTGCGTCGAGGCATGCCTGCTAATCACCTCGTTTATGGAGAGGCCATGGCGCTATTGGCGGGTGATGCCTTGCTGACCGAGGCATTTCGGATCCTAGCCGGTCTTGATGCTGAGTACTTTGGTCCGGCCCGTATTGTTGCAGCGATCGGCAAATTAGCTCTAGCTGCCGGATCTTTAGGCATGGTAGGCGGCCAAGTTGATGACCTGGCCAATGTCGGTCACCTCGATTTGGCTGAATTGGATTCGATCAATGATCGCAAAACCGGAGCGCTCATCACCGCTGCTCTGGGGATTGGCGCGGTACTTTCCGGCGCTACTGAAGAGCAGGTTGCTGCTTTGGAACGCTACGGGGCTAAAATCGGCAGGGCTTTTCAAATCACCGACGATATTCTTGATGAAATCGGGGACAGCGGGCTGACCGGCAAGCCCAACGGTAGTGATAAGTCAGCCGGTAAACGCACTTATCCGGCTATTATCGGTATCGAGCAGGCCCAAGCGATTGCGAGCGATTTAATCCAATCCGCTCAGGGCGACCTGGTTGGGTTGCCGGGAGATACGGTAGGACTGTCTCAGATTGCAGAGTATATTCTTAAGCGTAATCGTTAAAGGTTGGAGGCAAGAGCGGTGGCGTTGCGCCAATTGTTTTTCGAAAACGGTGTTCTCAAAGCGGCCATTGCGGCCTGGTTTATTGCCCAGGTATTAAAGGTGATCTTTTTTTTCATTAAGAACAAGCGGTTTACCTTCGAACGTTTTGTCGGCCCCGGCGGGATGCCGAGTTCGCACTCGGCAGCCGTCTCGTCCATTATTGTCGGGGTAGGACTGGTTGAGGGCTGGCGGGAGCCGATTACGGCAATGGCGCTGATTTTTGGCTTGATCGTGATGTATGATGCGGCCGGGGTTCGTTATGCGGCCGGTAAGCAAGCGGAGATTCTGAATAAGATTGTTGATGATATTTATCATGGTGGGAAGGTTCGCGAAGATCGGTTGCGGGAGCTTTTGGGGCATACGCCCTTTGAGGTTTTTGCCGGAGCGGCGCTCGGAGCGGTGGTCTCGTTTCTGCTCTTGGCAGCTTAACCTGGACCGACTTGAGACTCGGCCCTGCTGTATGGTATAATCGTAGCGAAAAGAATCTAAGGTGGCGCAGTATTCTAGTCAGGTCACAGCTGCTTGAAGACGGGCCTAAAGATCCGTCAAAGGGCACATCGATGAAGTCTCTGGTGCTGGCTTTGGACGCCCAGTCTGGGGTTGGTGCTGGGGGTTAAGGTATTGGGGCGATCCGTAATGGCATACGGGCGTGGACCCTAGTACCGCGGAGACCTAAGTGCGTGGGGAACCGTTAAGGGGGGAACTACGGCTTAGGGAGAACCTGCTCACCGATGCGAACCGTACATAGGATAGTGTTGGGTGCAGAGTAGCCTGCCTTGAGCGAAGTTGGTGGGGAGTAGGTTCAAGTTCTTGCCTATGGCCTATGGCAGGAGCCTTATGCTACTTGAAACCACCTTTGCAAAAGAGGCTAGAGCGGTTCGTGACCTGCCGAGGAAATCTCCTAGACTGTCGGTCTACGGCCGGGCTTTGTGGGGATTGTAGTGTGGACTTAGTGGTAATTCAGCATGGCAGATGGTGACACTGCCAAGCAGCTTTTAAAGAGAAATCGCCGGATCGGTGACGACCGGTAAGCTGTTGGGAAACTCCAGCTGGACCTATGCCACAATCTTTACCCATGAAGCTGCCACCTTAGAATAGGAGTTCACACATGTTAAAACGCTTTCTGAGGATGGGTTTTTGGGCAGCATTGTTTGCCCTGATTTTTAATATTTTTTCGCAAACCCTGTTAGCAAAGGTCGACCTCGTGTCGGCTTTTATCTTAGTTTTGGCCGTTGTAGCAATCGGCATCTTTTTTGATCTCATCGGCACCGCTGCCGCTGCTGCGGTAGAAACCCCTTTTCACTCCATGGCCTCGTCGCGGGTACCCGGCGCCAAAACCGCTGTTTGGTTGGTTCGCAACGCAGATAAGGTTACCAACATCTGCAATGATTTGATTGGCGATATCTGTGGGACATTAAGCGGGGCAATGACCGCGGTAATAGTTTTTCGCTTGTTGCTGATCCAACCCAGTTTGCCGGAGACGATCCTTTCCACCCTGCTGGTTTCGTTGGTTTCTGCGCTGACCATCGGGGGCAAGGCCGCTTGGAAAAAAGTCGGACTGGATTACTCGCAGGAGATTATTTTGAACACAGCAAAGGTTATTAGATTCATATATCGAAAAGAATTAGGCAGTAAGAAACGTTGAAATGGAGGTTATTGTCTTTGTCTCGCCTTTTGGAGAAAATCCAATCTTCGCAAGACCTCCGAACCTTGTCACGCGGTGATCTCTATGCCCTCGCAGCAGAGATTCGCCGGGAGATCATCAAAACCACCTCAAAGACCGGTGGCCACTTGGCGCCGAGTCTGGGTGTTGTCGAACTGGCCATTGCCCTTCACTTGTGTTATGATACCCCGACCGATAAAATCATTTGGGATGTCGGCCATCAGTCTTATGCCCACAAACTGTTAACCGGACGTTACGCCAATTTCGGCTCGCTGCGGACCATGGGTGGGATCAGCGGCTTTCCGCGCATGGATGAGTCCGAACATGATGCCTTCGGCACCGGCCATAGCAGCACCAGCATCTCCGCGGCCTTAGGCTATGCCATGGCTAGGGATATGGCCAATGAGGATTACCATGTGGTTGCAGTCATCGGGGATGGTGCGATGACCGGGGGGATGGCCTTTGAGGCCTTGAACCATGCCGGCCATTTGGGTACAAAGATTACGGTAATTTTGAATGACAATGAGATGTCGATTGCCCCTAACGTGGGAGCGCTTTCCAACTATTTGACCAGGTTGCGCACCGATCCGACCGTGCGTCGGGTCAAAGGCGATATTGAGTTGTTGCTGCGGAAAATCCCTGCTATTGGTGAGACCGTAGTTAAAGCGGCTCAGCGGGTTAAGGATAGCCTCAAATATTTGCTTGTCCCGGGGATGCTCTTTGAGGAGTTAGGTTTTAAGTATTATGGCCCGATCGATGGCCATAACATCGATTTGTTGACCGCGACTTTCACCGAGGTTAAGAAACGAAATGACCCGGTCTTGATTCATGTTTTAACTACCAAGGGGCGCGGTTACCGGCCGGCTGAGACCAATGCCAGCGCCTTCCATGGCCTTGGACCGTTTGATATTGATACCGGCAAGAAAAAAAAATCGCCCTCGACGATTCCCAGCTACACCAAGGTCTTTGGCGACACCCTTGTCGAGTTGGCCGAGCAAAATGAGCGGATCGTGGCAATCACTGCGGCCATGCCGAGCGGTACTGGCTTGGATGATTTTGCCCGCCGGTTTCCGAACCGTTTTTACGATGTGGGGATCGCGGAGCAACACGCGGTGACTTTTGCCGCCGGTTTGGCTGCGGGGGGTTACAAGCCGGTGGTCGCGGTTTATTCAACCTTTATGCAACGTGGCTATGACCAGATTGTCCATGATGTTTGTTTGCAAAACCTGCCCGTTGTGTTCGCCTTGGACCGGGCAGGGTTGGTGGGTGAGGATGGACCGACCCATCATGGCGTCTTTGACCTGACTTACCTGCGCTCATTGCCGAATATGGTCTTGATGGCGCCCAAAGACGGACGTGAACTTAAGCAAATGCTCAGGACGGCCATTGAGCACTCCGGTCCGGCTGCCGTACGCTATCCGCGCCTGGATTGCCCGTATCCGGTCGGCGATGAGTCCTGGCCGACTTTGCCGATCGGTAAGGGTGAAGTATTACGCCAGGGCGGAGACTTGTTGCTCGTGGCAGTGGGTGCGATGGTGCTAACAGCGTTGGAAGCTGCCGAGCTGTTAAGTCGGCAGGGCATCGAGGCCACGGTTGTCAATGCCCGCTTCATTAAGCCGCTTGATCAGGATTTGCTGTTACGCTACGCCGCCAAGATCGGCAGGGTTGTTACTCTGGAAGAGAACACCGTGCTCGGCGGCTTTGGCTCGGCCGTTTTAGAATTGTTTGCAGCTTCGGGAATCACCGTTTCGACCTTGTGTTTAGGTGTTCCGGATTATTTTGTCCCCCATGGCAGCCGTCAAGAACAGCTGGAGTTGATCGGTTTGACCCCGGAGAGTATCTGCAAGACGGTAACCGGTTGGATCGGGCGGCGTCGGGCGAGCCATGGGTAAGGAGCGTTTAGACAAGATTATAGTGGATCTTAAGTTGGCTCCGACCAGAGAGAAAGCGCAGGCTTTGATTATTTCCGGCGCGGTCTCGGTGAATGGTAAGATTCATCTCAAGGCCGGAACAAAGTTCGACCCGTCCGAAATTAGTGTGGAACTGATCAACCAGCCGTTGCCGTATGTCAGCCGCGGAGGACTCAAACTGGAGAAGGCCTTGGCGGTCTTTCAAATAGACGTTACCGGCAAGAAGTGCTTGGATATCGGGGCTTCGACCGGCGGGTTTACCGATTGCCTGCTACAGCACGGGGCCGCCGCCGTCATTGCCTTAGACGTTGGTTATGGCCAATTGGCTTGGTCGTTGCGCCAGGATCCGCGCGTGATCGTGATGGAAAAAACCAACGTCCGTTACATCACCTTGGCAGACCTCGCCTTTCAACCTGACCTGATAACGGTAGATACTTCATTTATCTCAGTAACGAAATTTCTGCCTGTATTGGAAAGCTTGTTGCCGGAAGAAGGTGAGCTTATTTGCCTGATTAAACCGCAGTTTGAAGCCGGCCCGGCACAAGTGGGTAAGGGCGGCATCGTCCGTGACCCACGGGTCTGGCAGGCGGTTTTGACAGAGATTTTGCAGTTCGCGGCCGGCCTCAACCTCGGTTGTCTCGGACTCACCATTTCGCCGATCAAAGGGACGAAAGGCAATATCGAGTTTTTGGCCTATTTCCGCAAGGGAGTACCTGCGCTGATAAAGCCGGATGCCATGGAGATTGCGGAACTGGTCAGCCAGGCTGCGGAGCAATTGTAAGTGTGCTAGGAGGGAAAACCATTACTGTCGCTGCCCTTTATATTAATCAGTCGAAAAAGGATGCGGTGCAGACTGCCAAGATCTTGCCGCACCTGGCGGCGAGATTGGGTTTGCAGCTCGTATCACCCCAAGAGGTGCTGATTAATTGCCTGGGGCTTACCAGAGAGTCGCCGGACAACCCTCCTGATTTTTGCCTTGTCCTCGGCGGCGATGGGACGATGTTGGCGGCAGCCAAGCACTATGCCCCTCTATCCGTGCCGTTACTCGGGGTCAACGCCGGGCACCTCGGATTTTTAACCGCGGTCGAACTCAAGCAGATTGAAGAGGCTTTGACCACTGTTCTCGCCGGCCGTCACCAGATCGACGAGCGGACGATGCTCGATGTGGTCATTAAGCGGCGGGGTGAGGTTTTGGGCCGCTATTTGGCCTTAAATGAGCTCGTGGTGACCAGAGGCACCTTCGCACGGATTGTTACGGTAGACATCTTTATCTCCGGCCAGCGCGCTGACCGTTACCGGGCTGATGGCGTTATTGTCGCCACTCCGACCGGTTCAACAGCCTATTCTCTGGCTGCCGGCGGTCCGGTCGTCCATCCCGAAGCCCGCGTCCTGACGATTAATCCGATCTGTCCTCATGCTTTGCGTCACCGTTCATTAGTAGTAAAAGACAGCGAGATGGTTCAGATTCAGGTGGTCCATGCCGGCGGGGAGGTTATGCTCACGGTCGACGGGCAAGTGGGGTATCCGTTATTAGCCGAAGATACTGTGGAAGGAGTGCGCTCCCGGCTGAGTACCAAACTGATTCGTATGCCGGACAGCAACTTTTTTGATGTCTTTAGATCACGGCTTGGTGGTCAGGGTGAGGAGGATTTTCGATGAAGGCGAAAAGGCATCGGTTAATTCTCGACTTAATCGAGTCCAAAGAGATCGAGACTCAAGAGCAGTTAACCGCAGAGCTATCCCGCCAAGGCATTAAGGTTACTCAAGCAACGGTATCTCGGGACATCAAGGATTTGGGCTTAGTCAAATTGGTTACCGAAGATGGCCGATACAAGTATGGGCTGCCCAAAGAACACTCACCTTCCGGCAGCGTTTTGCGAGCCGAGCGAATCTTCCAGGAATTTGTCACCTCCATCGAACGAAGCTTAAACTTGATCATTGTCCGATCGGCGCCGGGCACAGCCAATACGGTGGCGGCGGCCATTGATGCGTTGGGTTGGCCGGAGATCTGCGGTACGATCGCCGGTGATGATAGTCTGCTTGTCATTGTGCGGGATCAGCGGGCCGCGGGGACCACGGATTTGGCCGCGATTGACCGGACCGCCAGTGAATTAGAGACGAAACTCTGGCAGTTACGAGGCTGATAGAGATGTTATCTGAACTGCATATCGAGAATTTCGTTTTGATCGAAGAGCTTGATCTGCCGTTTTATCCCGGTTTGACCGTAATTACCGGAGAAACCGGTACCGGCAAATCAATCTTGCTCGAAGCGATTATGCTCTTATCCGGAGGACGGGGTTTTGAGGATCAAATTCGTTCCGGGACTACCGGAGCGGTGATTGAGGGCATCTTCAAAATCAACAGTTCCCAGCGCGTGGCCGAGCTGCTAAGGGAGAAAGGGTTAGAGTCGGCGGCCGATGAATCTGAGTTAATCCTCTCCAGGCGTCTGCAGATCAATGGACCTAATCGCTGCCGAATCAATGGTCAGTTGGTCACTTTGAGCGACTTGACCGAAATCGGCAGCAGCCTCATGGATATTCAGAGCCAAGGCGATCACTATTCGCTGCTCAGTCCAAAACAGCATTTGCGCATCCTCGATGCCTATGCCGGTGCAGAAAACTTCCGATTGAGGTCGGAATATGCACGCTTCTTTAACCGGTATCGGGAGATTTCGCGCCAACTGGCGGACTTAACTCGCTCGGAACAAGAGCGGGCCAGGCAACTGGATATGCTTGCTTACCAAGTGAACGAGATTTCCGCGGCCCAGCTGCGGGCGGACGAGGATGTGGAGCTTGGTGAGCGCCGCAATATTCTACGCAATGCGGAAAAGCTGGCTGAGGAAGCCGCGAGGGCATACGGCTTGCTCAAGCAGGGCTTGTCGGAGGTTCCCGGTGCGCTCGATTCACTCCGGCAAGCAGCTGAGTCCGTGGCGAAGATTGCCCGGATCGACCATTCCTGGTCGGATGCGACTGATCTTCTCGACGGGACATTGGCCGTTTTAGAAGATTTATCCGATCGTTTACGCACTTACCTGGCGGAACTCAATTTTGATCCGGCGGAGCTGGACAGGCTTGAAACGCGGTTGGCTTTGCTCGACTCGCTTAAGCGCAAATATGGGCCGGAGTTGGCCGATGTTCTCGCGTATTGGACCAAGGCGCAAGCAGAGTTGGCGGCTTTGGAGCGGAGTGAAGTTTCCAAAAGCGAACTTGAGCGAGAACTGGCAAGTCTCCAAGAACTGCTCATTCAGCAGGCCCTGCTTTTACGGGCGAACAGAGAAGAGGCAGCCCGCCGCTTAGAGCAGGCTGTGCGCGACGGTTTGCAGGATCTGCGTTTATCTGAAGCTCGCTTTGAGGTAGTGGTCAGCCCCAATAGCGATAACCTCCCGACCGAGGATGGGTTGGATACGGTGGAATTCCGTTTTAGTGCTAATCCGCCGGAGCCGCCCAAGTTGTTGCACCGGGTTGCCTCCGGAGGCGAACTTTCCCGCTTGTTGCTGGCTCTCAAAGGCGCGCTTGCCGCGAGCGAAGGTGTGCCCATCTTGATCTTTGATGAGATCGATACCGGCACCAGCGGTCGGGCTGCTCAGGCTATCGCCGAAAAACTATTTGAGCTATCCCGCAATTACCAGGTTATTTGTGTTACCCATCTGCCACAAATTGCCGCAATGGGTGATCAGCACATTCTCTTGGAAAAAGCGGCGGTCGGAGCCGATCAATATCCGACAGTTAAAGTTCGGCTGCTCGACGAGCAGGGTCGGGTCAACGAACTAGCCCGCTTGCTTGGCGGCGTGTCGGTGAGCGAAGCGACTGTGCAAGCCGCCCGGGACTTATTGACCCAAGCGGCAGGATATAAAAAAGGCAGCGAGAGTTGCCAGGCATAAGCTAATTAGCAGGAGGAGAAGCTAAACCCCGAAATGGCTACAAGGTAGGGGTTTTTTTGCGGCTACGACTTCGTACGGTAGGCAAATACGTATTCTGGACTCTGCTAATGCTTGGCCTGATCGGATGGTATGGTCTGAACAAGATTGAAACTTCATTAGGCCTTCCCGAACATTTACGCCTAACTGAAGGAGATGAACAAGTTTTTAGATGGCTGTGGCCGGTGAAGATCTCCGGGCAAGCCGTAAACAGCATTCTGCAAATCGAGCCTGGCCCGGAAGTAGTATTCAGGCCGTTAAAGACCGGGGACAGCATCCTCGATCTGAGCTTATTTGGTGTAATTCCCTTGCGGGAACGTGTTGTTTCCGTTGTGCCGAAGGTCGAGGTCGTACCGGGTGGGGAATCGATCGGAGTGATGTTGGCCGAGCACGGGATGATCGTAGCTGAACTCGCCCGCTTGCAAACTATTGACGGAACGGTTGTCAGTCCGGCGGGCGATGCCGGACTGAAACCAGGGGATTTGTTGGTGCAGATCAATGAGGTTGTGATTACTGGGCCGTTAGATGTTGAACGAGCGCTGCGTAGTGCGGGATCCGGCCCGGTAACAGTCAAAGTGCTGCGCAAAGGGGAGCCACATTTAATGCGCGTTTATCCGGCCCGGGTCCGTGATGAAAGTGGGCAGGTCCATCTTCGTCTGGGGGTTTACCTGGAAGACACCGCTGCCGGAGTCGGTACCCTCAGTTTTTATCATCCTGCGAGCGGCCGCTATGCAGCGCTAGGCCACATGGTCACCGATTCTCGTACCGGAGAGCAGGCGATCATTAACAACGGTCGGATTGTTCCTGCTCTCATTGCAGGGATCAGACGGGGTAGTAAGGGACAGCCCGGCGAGAAAATCGGCTTATTTCAGGAACGGGCTCCGAGCCTCGGCATTATCACCAAGAACAGTTCGATTGGAATCTTTGGAGAGCTGACCAACCTTGTCGCGAGCAACCAGCCCACTTTGCCGGTGGCGATGGCTCATGAAGTTGAGCTCGGACCCGCCTACATCCGAACAGTGATCGATGGTGATAAAGTTGAGCAGTTTGACGTCAAGATCGTCAAGGTAAATAAGCAAACCAAACCGGGGATCAAAGGGATGGTTATTGAAATCACCGATCCGCGTCTGTTGGAGATCACCGGCGGAATCGTGCAGGGCATGAGCGGGAGCCCGATTATTCAGAATCAGAAACTGGTCGGTGTCATCACGCATGTCTTTGTGAATGATCCGACGCGTGGGTATGGGGTTTTTGCCGAATGGATGGTCCATGAAGCCGGCCTTTTTGCGCAAGATCCGGCTGCTGCTCCGGCTGCGTAACCAGGAGAGGAAAAAGCTCCGCTGGGGCGAAGTTAGCAGATGGGGGTTTTTTCCATGAGGCCAATCCGTGTCTTGATCGCCGATGATGAACGTGATTTGGTTGACTTGCTGGCCTCCGCCATCAATGCGGCGCCCGATCTGGAGTTTGTTGGCGCAGCCTATGACGGTGAGGAGGCATTGCGGTTAATTATCGACATTAAACCAGATGTGGTTCTGCTCGATATGATTATGCCCAAACTAGATGGCATTGCCGTCTTAGAAGAGCTGGCAGAGTTAGAGGTCGGTCGGCCGAAGGTCATTGCCTTGACCGCTGTCGGGGAGCCGGAGATGACCCAAAAGATCCTTGATTTAGGTGCCAGCTATTACATTATTAAGCCATTTAGAACCGAGTTGCTCTTGCGCCGCATCCGTCAGGTGGGCCAGGAGACATCGCGCCTTGCACCCGTGACTCACGCGGATCCGCTCTGGGAAAAGAAGGTGGTTGAACTTTTGGCGGCGATAGGAATTCCGGTCCATTTTAAAGGGTATAACTATCTGCGGGATGCGGTGCTAGTCGTTCTGGAGAACCGAGCCTACTTAAATGGTGTAACCACGCGCCTTTATCCGTATATCGCCGAAAAATATGGGACGAGTCCGACAGTTGTCGAAAGAGCGCTCCGCGTCGCGATCGAACATGCGTGGTCCAATGGTGACATCGAGTATCTGTATTCACTTTTTGGGGCTACGATTAGCAGCAACAGAGGTAAACCCACTAATTCAGCATTTATCGCCAGGGTGGCGGATTTGATCAAATTTGGTAATTCTACGGCATAAACGACTTAGGAGGCCTGAAAATGTCCCGCCCGATCAAAACAGTGGCGAGGGTGGGAGAACGAACCAAAGAACTTGCTACCAGGGTTCAGCCGGGCGAGATTGTAATTATATCTCATCAAGACCTTGACGAGGTGGCTGCCGCTTCGCTGTACGACGCCCGCGTGGCAGCGGTCATCAATGTAAAGCCTTTTGTTTCCGGCCGGTATCCTAATAGTGGTCCCCTCTTCCTACTTGAACGAGGGGTTTATTTGTTTCAGGCGTTAGAAAAAACCGATTTACGCGAGCTCGACGGCGTCCGAGTCGAACTGGATTTGCAGGGCAAACTAACTTGGCAACACGGCCAGATTTATCTGCAGCCATATACCAAAGAACAGCTTGAGACCGATCTGGCGATTGCCCGCGAGAACCTTAACTTGGAGTTGGCCAAGTTCGTCGCCAACACCCTCGAATATGCTCAAAAAGAGCTCGGGCTGATTACGGGCGCCTATCCGGCACCGAAGATCAAGCATTCTTTACAGGGGAAACATGTCCTGGTCGTCGTGCGGGGCAAACGCTATCAAGAGGACCTGGCTGCTTTGGCGAGTTACATTGACGAGGTTAAACCGGTTCTGATTGGTGTTGACGGTGGGGCGGATGCCCTGCGTGATCTCGGATGGCAACCGGATATCATTGTGGGGGACATGGATAGCGTTAGTGACGAGACTCTGCAAAGCGGGGCTGAGTTGATCGTCCATGGGTATGTCGATGGACGGGCGCCGGGTGTTGAACGTCTGCGTGCCCTGGGTTTGACCGGACATGTTTGGCATATTCCGGGAACTAGCGAGGACTTGGCGTTACTGCTGGCCTACGATAAAGGGGCCAAACTCATTGTAGCCGTGGGTACTCACTCCAATATGATTGATTTCTTGGATAAAGGACGACCGGGAATGGGCAGTACGTTTTTGGTAAGACTGAAAGTGGGCGAAATACTGGTCGATGCTAAAGGAGTTGATGCTCTGTATTCCGGCAAAGTGCGAACGATGTATCTGATTCCGATGGTGGTTGCCGCCGCCATTCCGCTCCTAGTCTTGTTGTCCTTGGCCGAGCCCCTGCGTAGTTGGAGTAGGCTGTTACTGCTGTATCTGCAAGCGTCCTTGGGCTTCTAAAGTGGTGGTTGTATGCTGATTGATTATCGCTATCACCTTTTTACTCTAGTTGCCGTTTTTCTCGCCTTTGGATTAGGAGTTTTAGTCGGTGGTGCTTTGTTTTCCGATGAAACGCTGATCAAGAGCCAAACGGAACTAGTTAACCGCCTGGAACGGGATTTTGTCGCTTTGCGCACGGAGAACCAGAAACTGACCCAGCAAATCAATTTGTTACGTATTGATTTGGGCCAAGAGCGCAAGTTCATCGAATGGTTGGTACCGCAAACAATTGCCGGAAAACTCCAGAACCAAACCTTCGCATTTATTAAGCAAGGTGCGGTGACCAATAGTTATGTCAATAGTTTGAAGAAGCTTTTTGAGGACAGCGGCGCAAGAGTGGTTGCTCAACTGGAAACTGATCCGGCCCAGTGGAGCCAGGTTTCAGCCGATGATTTTAAGGTCTTGGCCGGAGTACTTGCCGTGGGTTTGCGGGGGCCAAGCTTATCCAGGCTTGAACAACGCGGGCTCATCCAGTTGTCGGCCAGCCATCCGATCGGGGCACAAAACATTGTTCTGATCGGCGAAACCGAGCACAGTCACTGGTTTCAAGAACAGCTGGTTCAGGCCGGTTTAAGAGTCTATGCCGCTCCAAGTACGCTTTCAACCTTAGAGGAGCAGGCCAGGTTTATTTTGGAATTAAGCGGGGTGATCGCTGATGAGCACAATCACAGTTATCATCCCGGCATTTAATGAGGAAGAGCGGATTGCCGGCACTATTCGCGCAATTCTCGAGCGTCGGCGACACCAACAGCTGATCGTCGTTGATGACGGTTCAACCGATCTAACCCCGGAAATAGCAGCCCAGTTTCCGGTCGAACTGATCAAGCTTCCCACCAACCAGGGAAAAGCGGCCGCGGTAACAACGGCTCTCCGACAGGCTCGGGGTGAAATCATTGTTCTGCTCGATGCTGACTTGGGCCAAACCGCCAAGTACTATCCGCGCTTGATTGAACCGCTGCTCACCGGGGAAGCGCGGATGGCGGTTGCCGTACTGACCTCACCTAAAGGCAGTGGAGGAGTTGGGCTGGTCAAAAGGTTGGCCCGCCTCGGTATGTTTTGGCTGACCGGCCGCAGTTTTCCCGCTGTTCTCTCCGGACAGCGGGCCTTCTTTAAAGCCGATCTGCCGAAATTGACACCGCTCGGAGAGGGGTTTGGCTTGGAATTCGCTTTAACGGTCCTGGCGGTGCGGGCCAGATTAGCGATTGCGCAAGTCCCCTTGCCGATGGAGCATGCCTACACCGGCAAGGATCTCGCCGGTTATCTGCATCGTTATCGCCAATTTCAAGATATCTTCCGAACAATGGTCAAACTGTGGAAAGAAGGGCGTAGATGACTGCTCTGGATGCTATTGTGGTTTTGACCCTCACTTCGGCGGTTGTGACTTGGTTGGCCATGCCTTTGCTGTACGGGCTATCCAGCCGCGCCGGTTGGTTGGCTGAAAACTACTTGGGCCGGAAAATACCTTCCTCCGGGGGACTGATGCTCTTACCGGGCCTCTCACTGGCTTGGCTGGCTTATCTGATAATTGGGGCACCGCAGGCCGAGCCGGCTGCGTCTCGCTTGATTCAGCCGGCCATAATTCTCGTCTGGGGGTTTGCACTGCTAGGATTCCTAGATGATCGCGGCGGCGTAGCTGAACATGGCGGATTTCGCTATCATTTTTCGACTTTACTGCAGGGGCGATTGACCACCGGGGGCGCTAAAGCCATCGGCGGAGGGATCCTGGCTTTGCTGGCCAGCTTATCTGGCGAGAATAATCTCGGCGTGGCCCTACTCAATGCAGTGCTAATTGCTCTGTGTGCGAATCTCATAAACCTCTTCGATGTACGACCAGGTCGGGCGGTTAAAGCTTTTGGCTTGTTAACAATGCCGGTAGCCGCTGCTGCCATTTTCCGGGTCGATTTGGCCATCTTGCTCTTTCCGGTGTTGGGCGGTGTAGCCATAGTTGGAGCTTCGGATCTTAAAGGAAATTTGATGTTGGGAGATACCGGAGCGAATCTGCTGGGCGCAGTGGCCGGATTAGGCCTGGCCGGTCTCGGCAGTTGGCCAACAACTTTAGGGGCGCTGCTCATTGTGGGAGGGATAAACCTCTTGACAGAGAAGCTTTCTTTAAATGCTCAGATTCAAAAATCAAGCTTGCTCTCCTGGTTCGACAAGCTAGGCAGACGAGAATGAGGGGAAAACAAGATGCGGTTCGGTTGTCACGTCTCGATTGCGGGAGGACTTTATAAAGCTATTGAACGCGGAGTGGAGCTCGGTTGTGAAGCTATTCAAATTTTCGCGAGTAATCCCCGGGGATGGCGGGTGAGTCCGCTCCGGGCCGAGGACGTTGCCCGTTTTAAGGAGGCGCGCGCTGATTCCGGTATTTCGGTGGTCGCGGTTCATTCTACCTATTTGGTCAATTTGGCGTCGCCCAATCCTGAGATCCGTGAGAAGTCTTATTCTCGTTTCCGCGAAGACTTGGAGCGGGCGGGTCAGATCGGGGCGGAATATATGATCATTCATCCGGGTAGTCATGGTGGAGCCGGCCTGGAAACAGGTTTTGATTATGTGGCTGAGGCCTTCAACCGCTTCCGCCAGGAGAGTGAGGTTAAGAGTATGGCCTTGCTGGAAATTGAGGCCGGCGGGGGAACGGAGATCGGCGGTTCGTGGGACAACCTCTGCCGGATCCGGGATAGAATCGAGGCTGCCGAAGAATGGGTCGGCCTCTGCTTAGACACTTGTCATAGTTTTGCTGCCGGTTATGATTTGCGTACTCCTGAGGGTTGGCGCGCGGTGTTGGACACGATCAAAGAACGATGCGGTTTGGCAGCGCTGAAATTAATTCATGCCAATGATGCCACCGGGGAATTAGGTGACCGTTTGGATCGGCATTCCCATATAGGTCATGGCCGGCTTGGCCTGGCCGGTTTTGCTGCCATGATGGAGCAGCCGGAACTACACGGCCTTCCGGTCATTTTAGAGACACCAGAGGATGAGCTGGGGAACTTCGCTACCAATCTTGAGACCCTGCGGCAGCTGTGGCGCACGCGCCAGAAGCAGGGTAATACTGTAAACAGCAGGTAAAGCCGGTATTTCGTCGAATATCGTAATAATTGGATGTTGAGAAAATTGTTGGGGTGAGGAGATGAAGCGGCCTAATCTTAGATTATTTTTTGTTACCCTGGGGCTAGTTATTGCCTTACTCAGCGGGACAAGCTTCGGTGCCGAGTATGATATCCACGTCGTACAAAAAGGCGATACGCTTTATAGCTTGGCAAAGTCCCGTGGGGTCAGTGTTGACGAGCTAATGGCTATCAACGGGTTAAGCGGACCTGAGATTAGGATCGGCGATCTGCTCAAACTGCCGCGCAACAATGAACAGGCTACGGGGCAGGTACGTTCCGGGGTCGAGTTGCCGGTGTTAACGGCTTCAATCGTGGCTGCGATTCCTCAACTCTCCACTGAGTATCGGCCCACTCTCGAGACACCTAAGACAGAGACGATTAGAGTGGAGCCTCCCAAGGTAGAGGCTCCTAAGCTGGAAGCGCCGAAGACCGGCAATGAACGGCCGCAGAGCACGTTTCGCCTGACTGCCGAGGAATATGACCTGTTAACGAGGCTGGTTTATGCGGAGTCGCGTGGTGAACCATTCGAAGGCCAGGTCGCAGTAGCAGCGGTTGTGCTTAACCGTGTCAAACACCCTAGTTTTCCCAATACCGTCAAAGAAGTAATTATGGAGCCTGGTCAGTTTTTAAGCGTTGACAACGGTATGATCCTGCTGACACCCGGAGAAGAAGCCAGGCGAGCGGTGGATATGGCCCTTGCCGGACATGATCCATCCCGTGGGGCGCTCTTCTTTTATAATCCGCGCAAGTCCAAGGCTTTGGCTTGGTGGCAAACACGGACCACCACTGCGGTAATTGGGGATCACAACTTTGCAATTTGACCAAGATCTCCGATAATTTTTGAGCCTCCTGGTGCATAAACATACTGCGACGATGCACAGGAGGTTTTTTCATGGTCTTTTATTTGCATGGTCAGCGTTGGAAACTCGTTTTATACGGGCTGGCCTTACTAGTGGCCCTGATGATCGTGCAAGGCTTGGCCTGGCAAGGGACTGTCGAGGTCATCACCCGGTTAACGGAAAAGCGGCTCTTGCCGATCTACGAGGTCAGTCGCTCGGACCGAGTTATCTCGATTTCCCTGGATGCGGTTTGGGGGGTCGAGTTTACCGATGGATTTTTGGAGCTTTTTGAGCGGGAAGGGATCAAAACCACCTTTTTCTTGGGAGGCTACTGGCTGGAAAAATACCCCGAACATGCGCGTAAAATTGTCGCGCACGGCCATGAAATCGGTAATCATACCTACTCCCATCCCCATCTTAACTCGCTGTCGCCGCAGGAGATCAGGCATGAACTCGAGCGTAACCATGCGCTGATCGTCGATATCACCGGGTTTACCCCGACCCTGTTTCGTCCGCCGTTTGGCGAATACAGCAATAAAGTAATTGAAGCCGCTGCCAGTTTAGGTTATCAGACCATTCAGTGGTCGATTGATTCACTGGATTGGCGCAATCCGACCGTTGAACATATTGTTCACCGGATCCAAACTCAGGTGCGCCCAGGCTCGATCATTCTTTTTCACAATAATGGCCGGAATACTCTGGCGGCGCTAAAAGTCCTCATCCCATGGTTTAAAGCCCAAGGCTATCGCGTTGTACCGATCTCTGAACTAATTTATCACGAGAATTACTATATCGACGCTAACGGAGTGCAGCGCCCTCTACCCTTAACCACCCCTCAGGAGGAAGCGTGATGAGCAGAGTCCGTTCAAAGGAGCGACTATTTCTGTTGCTGATCCTCATTGCCAGCATCTTGATTGGTTTAGTTGCGCCTAATTTGCTTGATAAGATTAGACGCTCACTCTATGGGGTCCCGCCCGGTGTGATGCTTGAAGGCTATGCAGTTGGAGGCTTGTTGCGGGATGAGGTGGAACTGCTCCTCGAAAAAATAGCGCAGCAATTAGAGAAACCAGCTGTAAACGCCCAGTATAACGCGGTTGAGCGCAGGGTGGTTCCGGAGACGGTCGGTCAAGTGCTGAACCGGGAACGTACGCTTGAGGCGGTTTTTTCGGCTCGGCGCGGTCAAAAAGTTCAGGCTGTGCTTGAACCGGTGCATCCGCCGATTACCCATGTTTATTTTCAACCGGTATTTCGCGGTGATATCAGCCGGCAAGCGATGGCGCTGATGATTAACGTAGCTTGGGGAAATGAGTTCATCCCAGGCATGCTTGAAGTGCTCGCCAAGTATCAGGTTAAAGCGACTTTCTTCTTCATCGGGGAATGGGTTGAGCGTTTTCCCAGCTTGTTCGGGCAGATCGTCAAAGCCGGTCACGAGATCGCCAACCACGGATATTATCATGGACATCCCAACCAAATGAGCGAGGCCGAACTGACTGATTTGATCAGTAAGGCGCAGACGGCGCTCGAAAAGGCCGGGGCTACTCCGGTGAGACTTTTTGCGCCGCCGGCCGGCGAATACAATCAACAGGTGGTCCGGGTAGCGGCCGGCCTAGGTTATCGGACGGTGTTGTGGACCGTGGATACGATTGATTGGCAACGGCCTGCTCCGGAAGTGATTATCGAGCGAGTTGTCAAAAAGGCTCAGAATGGGGCACTGGTTTTAATGCACCCCACCGAGCCTACGCTGGCCGCCCTGCCGCGAATAATCGAAATATTGAGGCAACAGGGTTACGAGTTGGTTCCGGTCTCGGAGCTACTTTGAGAATACTAGTAAAAGTACTCTTTGATCACATCCCAGGAGCGGGGATCTTCCAGGCCTAGCCGCCAGATGGCGATTCCTTTCAGCCCATACTCTTTAACCAGCTTCAGTTTGTGCTCCAAGCTCCAGCTCGATTCAAACCAAACCTGTCTAACTACCCCATTGCTGACGTAAGAGAAGTATGGAACTTTATAGGTCGCATGCCATTTGGGCGTAATTCCGTGGGTTTTCGCTATATTCATCGCCTGGGCATAACTAACCGACCTCGCCGCACTCCCGTTGGTCGGCCAGTCATAGCCGTAAGCCGGGACGCCGAGGATGATTTTGTGTTTAGGAATGGTGGAGACTGCGTATTTAACGACCTGCTCGACCCAGTTAATCGCGGCGACCGGTCCGGGACTGCCTGTTTTGTAATGCTGATCATAGGCCATTAACATGACCCAATCGGCGTACTCTCCGATGACTTTGTAATCATAGGCGCCAGACCAATTATGACTTTTATCATCCTTGGTTTTGGCCGGGACCGAAACGGTAACCAAGTATCCTTTGGGCCTTAGCGCCCAGGAGAGTTCGCGAATAAAGGTGTTGAAGTTTTCCCGGTCACTCGGTTTCACCGATTCAAAGTCGATGTTAACCCCATCATATCCATACGTTTTGATGATATAGAGAATCTCATTAATGGCTCTGGTTCTGTTAACTTGTTGGGAGAGCAAGTTATGAGCAACAGTAGAGCTAAACCAATCGCCGCTGGTATTATGAACCAAGGCCAGAGCAACTTGGCCGGCTTTTTTGGCCCTACTCACCGCTTCGGAATTGTTTTTGCCGGAGATGTACCCCCGCCCGTCCACCGTAAAGGAGAAGGGGGCAATTCCGGTCAGGCTCTTGCCGGCCTGGGCCATAGAATCAAGCGAGGTAGTATCGTTGGCACTCGTAGTAACGAAATAACCGATGCTTTGCAGGCCGGCCGGCACATGTGCCGCGGCGGGGTTGCCTTTACCCGGACGGACGAGCCAGTCCGCGACCCAGCCGGTTAAATTATCCTGAAAGCGTAGCTTAAGCCAACCGTTACTACCACCTTCGACCGTAGCGGTTTGACCGGTAGAGACCGTGCCCAAAATCGGATAGGAGGTGCCCGGGCCGCTGCGGATATTGACTACCCGACCCGAAGCCTCGACGGTATCGCCAATCTTGACGGAACTGCCGGAAGCCAAAACAAAAGAGGCCGCGTTGTGTTGACTTGACCCCGAGTCAGCCAACCCCGGCACGGTCGCACTATCCTTGCCGGTCGCGCCCCCAAAGCCAAAGACACCGGCGAGATATAGTAATACGGTTAATATCGAAATCAGGGGTGAGGCCTGAAGCATTTGGGCACTCCTTCATGGATATTTGTTAATCATTTTCTGAACAGGTAAAACTATTGCCAGAAGAGCCGGTCAAGCGCTTTTCGGACACAAAAACTTATTCTAGAGCGGCTGGCAGCTACCTTTAAGTAATATCCGTCACTATTCCGCAAGTCTGGCGTGAATGGAATGGCAGTACCAATGTCGCATTTATTTGGTATAATCAAACCGTGATTTTATTGAGAAGGGACGATGGGCGTGAAATACGAGCGAACCACGTTAGCTAACGGGGTTAGAGTGATATCCGAAAAATTGGATCATGTCAGATCGGCTTGTATCGGATTATGGTTCAAAGCCGGCTCGCGCAATGAGGAGCCTTATCAGTCAGGGATCTCACATTTAATTGAACATCTTACATTTAAAGGCACAACAACCAGAAGCGCCAAAGATATAGCCATTGCTTTTGATACTATCGGCGGCCAGGTAAACGCCTTTACCAGTAAAGAGTATACGTGCTATTATGCGAAGATCCTCGATGAGCACTTCTCAACGGCAGTTGAGTTGTTAGCCGATATGGTCTTACATCCGGCCGATGATCAAGAGCTGATCGAACGGGAAAAAGGGGTGGTGCTAGAGGAGATCAAAATGTATGAAGATTCACCTGACGAAATGATCCATGACCTACTCAATCAGGTCGTTTTTGCCGAGCATCCGTTAGGCAGGCCGATTCTCGGAACCGCGGAAACCGTTGGCCAAATTAGTCTGGCCGATATTCAGAACTACCGGCGAAACTGGTACACCCCTAACAACCTCGTGGTGGCGGTCGCGGGCAATGTTGAACATGCGGTGGTTGTTGAGCAAATCGATCGCTACCTTGGAACTTGGACCGGGGAAAGCAAGCAACTATCCGACCGGGTGGGAGATTATGCGCCTGGAAAGCTCAAACGCCATAAAGATATCGAGCAAGCCCATATTTGCTTGGGTGTCCGCGGCCTGCCACGGGATGATGAGCGCAAATATGCGCTGTTTCTCTTAGACAGCATATTGGGCGGAGGCATGAGTTCGCGCCTCTTTCAGGAGCTTAGGGAAGAACGTGGTTTGGTGTACAGCACCTATTCGTATCATGCGTCCTATCATGATGTCGGCACTTTAGGCATTTATGCTGCCACCGGGATAGATAAAGTCGATCTGGTCACGGAGGTAATCACTAAGGAGATTGAAGATCTGGTTACCAACGGGGTTAGCGAAGCTGAGTTGCACCGGGCCAAACAGCAGCTCAAAGGCTCATTGATGCTCGGGTTGGAAAACACCTCCAGCCGGATGGGCCGCTTGGGTAAAGGTGAACTCTTCGGGGAGGAGATCAAGACCCCCAACGAGATGATTGAGATTATCGATCAAACGACGCTTGAAGAGGTAAACAGCTTGGCCAAGGAAATCTTGGGGCAGCCGGTTTCGACGGCGCTCGTATTGCCTAACGGGAAAGGGGAGGAAGACAATGGTGCAGATTGAGATTCCGGTTCTGGTCGAACCTGGCTGTGAAGATTTACAGCTGCCGCAATATATGAGCGAGGGGGCCAGCGGACTGGATCTGCGGGCGGCGGTAACAGAGGATATCGTGCTCAAACCAGGCTCCTGGCGGTTAATTCCCACCGGTTTGCGCGTAGCCATACCCAAGGGGTTCGAAGGGCAAATTCGGCCGCGCAGCGGCTTGGCGTTAAAACACGGGATTACTTGTCTGAATACCCCTGGAACCATTGACTCGGATTATCGTGGTCCCCTGGGGATAATTCTGATCAACCTGGGTTCAGAAGATTTTGTAATTTCGCGAGGTGATCGGATTGCCCAGCTGGTGATCACCGAGGTGGTGCGGGCTAAATTGGTTCCGGTGTCTAATTTGGATGAAACCCCGCGCGGCGCAGGAGGATTTGGGCACACGGGTGCGAATGGTTGAAGCACCACCAAAATTGTGTTATAGTTACCTATGCAAGGAAGTGAGCGCATAGATGGATTTAGAGGATCGTCTTTCAAGACTCAAAAACGAAATAATGGCGATAAAGCGTGATGTGACCGAAAAGAGTGCTGAGTCGGAGCCAAAGACGATGCCGGCAGATGCGCAATCCTTAACCATCAGTTATAAACTGGATACTCTGATTGCCGAGTACTTGCGGGTCAAAGACAAAATCCAATCTTTACGGGCGCAGGGCAGGATCAGCTAGATCACCCGTATATTCTTCCTTCGTTAGGGAAAAGTAGGGTTGGAAAGCAATACTATTCCCCACGAAGGAGGGTCTTTTTTGTGCCTACACTTGTAGCGACTTTTTCAAGTAGCGATGACGCTGAACAGGCTGTAAATGCTCTAAAAGAGGCAGGATTTTCGGATGAGGAGATTTCCGTAGTCGCCCGTGATGACGGTGGCCAAGACGGTGATGACGATGGGTTCGGCATGGGCCAAAATCTCACCGGAGGCACTGCAACCGGTGGAGCTCTCGGTGGATTGGCCGGCCTGCTCGCGGGGGCAGGAGCGTTGGCTATCCCCGGGATTGGTCCGATCATCGCTGCCGGGCCAATAGCAGCCGGGTTATCCGGAGCGGTAATGGGAGGTTTGGCCGGAGGCCTGATTGACCTTGGCATTCCCGAAGAGCGCGGACAGTATTATGAAGACCGAGTCAGAGAAGGCGATATTCTCGTAGCTGTCAAAGCGGACGATGACCAAGCCGATCAGGCGGACCGGATCTTAAATGATTACGGGGCCGATGAAGTCGAAAGTCACTAGGTAACGCGATAACCGACCACCGAACAACCTGCTCTGCCAAAGGGCGGGTTGTTTTTATTCTTGACAGACCGGCTGGATTGGATGAAAATATAGCCAACTCAGATGGGGGGATGCGACCAATGGCGGACAAAATTCGGGTGCTCGTTGTAGGGGCTTGTGGCAAAATGGGTAGCGAAGTAGTGCGGGCAATCGACGGAGAACCCGATCTCGAGCTGGTTGGGGCCGTTGATCACTCGCACACCGGTGAGGATATCGGCAGTATTGCGTTGGGACGGACAAACGGTGTGCTGGTCGATAATAACTTGGAGCGAGCTTTGGCCAAAGCAGAGCCCGAGGTGTGTGTAGATTTCACCCGTCCGGAAGGGCTTTTTTCCAGGATTCAGACGGTTTTAAACGCCGGGGTTCATCCGGTTGTCGGCACTACCGGCTTGACCCAAGTGGAGTTGGCTGATCTTTCCGAATTATGTAATCGCTTGCAAAAGGGGGCGATCATCGCTCCCAACTTTGCCATTGGTGCTTTACTCATGATGAAATTCGCCAAGGAGGCGGCTCGTTTTTTCCCGGCCGTAGAGATTATTGAGCTGCATCATCCGAAAAAGGTTGATGCGCCTTCCGGTACGGCAATTAAAACTGCGGAGATGATTCTTGAAACCCAAACCAAGCAGCAATCTGAGGCAACCCAAATCGAGTCGGTGCACGGAGTGCGCGGGGGCGAACTGGGCGGAGTGCGGATTCATAGTGTCCGGTTGCCCGGCTTCGTCGCTCACCAGGAAGTAATCTTTGGCGGACCGGGTCAGGTACTGACGATCCGTCATGATTCTATGAATCGGGAGTCCTTCATGCCGGGGGTCATCCTTGCAATTCGGAAAGTCCGGGAGCTAACAGGCTTAGTCTATGGATTGGACAAACTCATCGGACACCATGATGATACCGACAGCATATAATTAGGTGAAATCGTGGAAACGAATGGGTGAAGGACATGGCCGATTTAAAGGGCAAAAAGATTGCCGTTTTGGGTGGCGGCTTGCGCGAAGCGGAGCTGGTCAATGCTTTGCTTGAGTGCGGTGCTGAGGTCGCGGTCTCCGGACTCACGTTGGCCGGACAACTAAGGTTAGCGGCGCAGTCCCCTGAGGCAGCAACAGAAAACGCTGATGCCCTCGTTTTGCCGGTCAGCGGTCTGACTCCGGAAGGAAAGATCAAAGAGGTACGGGAAGGACTGGAACTGACAGTTTCAACCGAATTGTTAGGGCGATTAAAGTCGGGTGCTCCCGTGGTGGTCGGAAAGGCCAATGAATGGCTCGAGCGGGTAGCGCGCCAAACAGGGTGCCGGCTCATTGAATTGGTTGATGATGATGAATTTGCGATCTTAAATGCTATTCCGACCGCGGAAGGGGCTTTGGTAGTAGCTATAGAAGCTTCAACAATCACTTTGCATGGCAGTGACGTATTTGTCTTGGGTTATGGCCGTTGTGGCCGTGCCTTGGCCAGGGTACTCGTTGGTGTAGGGGCCCGCGTACATGTGATCGAGCGTTCGCCGGTCAAACGAGCGATGGCAACAGAAGCTGCGGTAAACGTATATCCGTTTACTGATTTAAAGTCCAAGCTACGCTCCGCGGATTTTATTTTTAATACCGTGCCAAGCCTGGTCTTGACCACTGATGTCCTTGAAAACCTCAACCCCGACTGTGTCATCATCGATATTGCTTCAGCGCCCGGCGGCGTCGATTTTGCCGCCGCCAAAGCCCTTGGCATCCAAGCCATTTTGGCTCTAGGGTTGCCCGGCCGCTATTCTCCGAAAACAGCTGGAAAGATTCTAGCTACCATCGTTCCGCGTAAACTAACAGGTTATCTCGCCTGAGATCGCGGGGTGAACAAGATGGAGTTAGCCGGGATCAAACTTGGTTTTGCTTTGACCGGTTCATTCTGTACTTTCGAACAGGTCTTCCCACAGATTGAAAGGTTATTTTTGGCTGGTGTTGAAGTAATTCCTATTGTTTCAGAGCGTGTGGCCACGACGGATACCCGGTTCGGGACGGCTGAATTTTGGCTGACCAAGCTGCAGCAAATAACCGGGAAAAAACCGCTGACAGGCATTACGGAGGTTGAACCGTTAGGGCCACAGCGGTTGCTGGATATTTTGGTTGTCGCCCCTTGTACGGGAAACACGATTGCGAAAATAGCCAACGGGATTAGCGACCAAACTGTTCCCTTGGCGGTTAAAGCGCATTTGCGCAACGAGCGTCCGGTAGTGATCGCGGTTTCGAGCAATGATGGTTTAGCCGGAAATGCGGTGAATATTGCCACTTTGCTTAACCTAAAAAATATCTTTCTGGTGCCGTTTGGTCAGGATGACCCACTGCATAAACATAATTCATTGGTGGCTAAAATGGAACTGATTCCGGAGACGGTTCAGTTGGCTTTAGACGGCAAACAAATTCAGCCGCTTTTAATTTCTCATTAAATGAAAGGGGATCTCCATGGGGTATAATGTAGCGATTGTGGGAGCCACGGGAGTTGTTGGTCAAGAACTACTCACACTCTTTGAGCAACGGAAGTTTCCGGTCGACCAACTAAAACTGCTTGCTTCGGCGCGTTCGGCCGGAAAAACCATGGAGTATGGCGGGAGAAGTATTGTGATTGAAGAGGCGACTGCCGAGGCGTTTACCGGAGTTGACATCGCCTTTTTTGCCGCCGGTGGTTCGGTAAGTGCCGCTTTAGCCCCGGCCGCAGCTGAGCAGGGAACGGTCGTGATCGATAATACGAGCCATTTTCGGTTGGAGCCCGATGTTCCTTTAGTCATCCCGGAAGTGAACCCGGATGACTTGACCTGGCACAAAGGGATTATCGCTAACCCCAACTGTTCCACAATTATTATGGCCGTTGTTCTGGCGCCGATCCATCAAGCGGCCGGGCTCAAGCGCGTTGTCACTTCGACTTACCAGGCGGTTTCCGGTGCCGGTGCCGCGGCAATGACCGAGCTTGACCGGCAGGTTCGAGAGTATCTTGATGGCGTCCAGCCGACCGCACAGGTTTTGCCGGTCGCCTCTTTGCCCCGGCACTATCAGATCGCTTTCAACCTGATTCCGCAGATCGATGTCTTCCAGGAGGGCGGATATACTAAAGAAGAGTGGAAGATGGTCAAAGAAACCCGGAAGATTTTACATTTGCCGGAGCTCGCCATTACGGCGACTACGGTACGGGTTCCGGTTTTTCGTTGTCATTCGCTCTCGGTAAATATCGAGACCGAAAAGAAACTGACGGTGTCCGAAGTCAGAGAGTTGCTGGCCAATAGTCCGGGCATTTCGGTGATTGACGACCCGGAAACGCAAAGCTATCCGATGCCCGCAGTGTTGAGCGGCAGCGACGATGTTTATGTCGGACGTATTCGTGAAGATAACTCTGTTACCAGCGGACTCAACCTGTGGATTGTTGCCGATCAGATCCGCAAAGGAGCAGCTTTGAATTCGCTGCAGATCGCGGAAGAGTTAATCAGGAGAGGATTACTATAGCGTGGAAGTTATTGTCCAAAAATTTGGTGGTACTTCGTTAAAAGGGCCCAAAGAGCGCCAGCAAGCCGTCAATCTGGTTAAGGCCGCAGTAGAACAAGGTTTGGCCGTCGTGGTCGTAGTCTCGGCGATGGGACGCAAGCCGGATCCGTATGCCACCGATACCCTTCTCGGGGTCGTAGCCGAAGAGTTGGCGCAACCCGGCGGTCTGCCGGGGCGGGAGCTCGATTTATTGCTTTCTTGTGGCGAAATCATCTCGGCCACCTTATTTGCCGGCCTGTTGCAGTCTGCCGGGTTGGCTGCCGTAGCGCTCACCGGTGCCCAGGCCGGGATCATTACAGATAACAATTTCACCTGTGCTCACATTATCAAGGTGAATCCGGAACGGGTTGCTAAAGAGCTCCGGAACGGAAAAGTTGTCGTCGTGGCCGGGTTTCAAGGCAGAACCGAGGACAATGAGATCACGACCCTCGGCCGGGGCGGCAGCGACACCTCGGCGGTTGCTCTGGGTGCTGCGCTCAAGGCAAAGCGCGTGGAGATCTACACCGATGTTTCGGGGATTATGACGGCTGATCCGCACATTTCCCCGGAAGCAACTTTGTTAAAGCAAGTGACCTACCAAGAAGTAGTCGAGTTGGCCCATCTGGGAGCTAAAGTTGTTCATCCACGGGCGGTCGAGTTGGCGATGGCAGCCGGAATCCCGCTCTGGATTAAGGGCACCGATGGACGCTCGGAGGGGACGCTGGTTACCGGAACGGTTCCCGGCGGGATCGAAATTACCGGCGACCGGGTGATCACGGGAATAGCCCATATCTTGGGGGTTGCACAGGTTCGGGTTGATTTACGCCCGGAACCGTCCCCCGGTGAACAACACCTGGCTATTTTTTCTCAGTTGGCGGCGGCAAACATCAGCGTGGACATTATAAACGTTTTTCCTGACCGGGTCATTTTTACGGTGCAAGAACAGGTTTTACCGGCTACCGTCAACGCTTTGACCAACTTGGGTTATGTGCCCCAGACCGAAAGCGGATTTGCGAAGGTGTCGGCAGTTGGTGCCGCTATGCGTGGGGTGCCAGGGGTGATGGCTCGGATTGTCCGGGCTCTGCAAGCGGTCAAGGTGGAAATTTATCAGTCGGTTGACTCGCACGCCAATATTTCTTGCTTAATCCGGGCGGATCAATTAGCAGAGGCAATTAGATCTTTACACGCGGAGTTCGGTTTGAACGGATTTTCGGATTAATTTGGAGGGTTGTCGGATGAGCGATTTTGGTGTTGTCTTAACTGCGATGGTGACCCCATTTAAAGAAGACGGAAAGGTCAACTACGAGGCAGCTGCCAATTTGGCTCAGCGCTTAGTGGCCAATGGCAGCGACGGGTTGGTGGTTGCCGGAACAACCGGAGAGGCTCCGACTCTGACCGAGGAAGAAAAGATCAGATTGTTTTCTGTGATTACCGAAGCGGTAGGTGGCAAGGCAATGGTGATTGCGGGAACCGGCTCCTATTCGACCGCGGACTCGGTCCGGCTAACAGTTGCAGCGGAGAAGACCGGTGTTGATGGGGTGATGTTGGTCAGCCCTTATTATAATAAACCTACGCAAGAAGGTTTATATCAGCATTTCAAGACGGTCGCGACCGCAACCAAGTTGCCGGTGATCATCTACAACATTCCGGGGCGCACGGGGGTTAATATCGAAGCGAAAACCTTGGTCCGTCTGGCCAAGGATGTTCCGAATATTGTTGCGGTAAAGGAGGCAAGCGGAGATCTTGACCAGGTGGCCAAGATCAGACGTGAGCTACCTGCTTCATTTCTGATCTATAGTGGTGAAGACCACCTCACCCTGCCGATTTTGTCTGTCGGCGGGCACGGGGTGATTAGCGTAGCTTCACACTTAGTGGGCATGGAGATTAAAGAGATGTGCACTCTGTTTCACCAGGGTGAAGTCGCGAAGGCGCGTGAAATACATCTTAAACTGTGGCCGTTGTTCAAAGCTCTCTTTGTGCGGACCAACCCGATCCCGGTTAAGACGGCCCTTAACCTCTTAGGTTTCAACGTCGGAGGATTTAGGCTGCCGTTGTGCGAGGCGGGCGAGGATGAGCTGGCGCCGGTCAAAACAGAGCTTAAAGCGTTAGGGCTTATTTAAGAACAGGAGGTTGATTGATTGGGAGATAAAACAGGTAAACTCCGAGTCATTCCGTTAGGGGGGCTTGGGGAAATTGGCAAAAACATGACCGTCTTTGAGTACGGTGATGATATCATTATCGTAGATGTCGGGATGGCCTTCCCTGATGATGAGCTATTAGGTATTGACTTAGTGATACCGGATTTTCAGTATGTTGTCGAGAACAAGGAACGCGTGCGCGGGATCTTTCTCACGCACGGCCACGAGGATCATATTGGGGCCTTACCGTATCTGTTGCAAGAAATCGCTGTTCCGGTCTATGGTACCAGGTTAACTTTGGGCTTGGTGGAACAAAAACTACAAGAGCAAGCGCCGTCGCTCAAACCGGATCTGCGCGTGGTCAAGGTCGGGGATCGGGTTCGGTCGGGTTGTTTTAGCATCGAGTTTATCAGGGTTAACCACTCAATTGCCGATACCGTGGCGATGGCGATTGAAACCCCGCTGGGCTGCATTGTCCACTCCAGCGACTTCAAGTTTGATCAAACACCGATTGACGGAGAGGTCAGTCAGTTTCATCGGCTTGCCTATTATGGGGACAAGGGTGTGCTGCTATTACTATCGGACAGTACGAATGCCGATCGGCCGGGCTATACCGCCTCCGAGCGGGAAGTAGGCAAGTTTTTGGATGAGCACTTCCGCGCGGCCAAGCAGCGGATCATTGTAGCCACCTTTTCGACCAATATTCATCGTGTCCAACAGATAGTCGATATGGCCTACAAGTACGGGCGCCGGATTGCCATTGTCGGACGCAGCATGGTGAATGTGATCACCGTCGCTCGTGACTTGGGTTACCTACGGATCCCCAAAGGAATCGAAATTGACCTGAACGATATTGACCAGGTCCCCCATGACAAACTGGTGATCATTTGCACCGGCAGCCAGGGTGAGCCGATGTCTGCCTTGAGTCGAATTGCGAACAATGATCATCGCAAGATCAGTATTGTGCCGGGTGACCTGGTGATTATTTCGGCGATCGCGATTCCCGGTAATGAAAAACTGGTTGGTCGGACGGTTAACCATCTTTTCGAATTAGGTGCCAAGGTGGTGTACGAGTCCACCCCAGGGGTGCATGTTTCCGGTCATGCCAGCCAAGAAGAGCTCAAACTGATGCTCAACTTGGTCCGCCCCAAATACTTTGTTCCGGTCCATGGCGAAAGCCGCCACTTGTATCTGCATGCCGGCTTGGCTGAGGCGGTAGGAATTCCCCGCGAAAACATCTTTGTGTTAAAGAATGGAGACATTTTGGAGATTGATGCCAAATCAGCCCAGAGCGTGAATAAGGTTCAGGTGGGCCAAGTCTTGGTTGACGGCCTGGGTGTCGGGGATGTCGGCAATGTGGTGCTCCGGGATCGGCGAGTGCTTTCGCAAGATGGGATCTTGATCGTGGTTGTCACGACCGAGAAACAGACCGGACGGATCGTAGCCGGACCGGATGTCATTTCACGAGGGTTTGTCTACGTCCGTGAGTCCGAGGCTTTACTTGAGGAAGCCAAGGAAAAAGTTGTCGCGGCGCTCGCTCAATTAGGCGAGGAAGAGGTAAAGGAGTGGTCGGTGCTCAAACGCAGGATCAAAGAGGTCTTAGACGCCTTTTTGTGGGAGCGAACCAAGCGTCGGCCGATGATCATGCCGATTATCATGGAAATATAAGCCAACCGATAGGGAATGTAACCGGCGCGTTTTCTCCATACTAGTAATGTGATTCGGGGTATGGAGGTAAGCAGATGGAGAGTAAAGATCTAGGCAATGAAGCTGTACCGCGCCGGATAGAGCAAGATTCCCCGGTTAGCCCTGAGCAGGCAGCACTGGAAAGCATCAAACAGGTTGGACAAATGCCTTTGAGTCCGCCCGCTGAGCCGGTTATTCATACAGTTCCGATTATTGGCCAGATAGAGGGGCATCTGGTCATGCCCCCGAAAAATAAAACTACCAAATACGAGCATATTCTACCGCAACTGGTCGCCATTGAACAAAACCCAAAAATTAAAGGGGTTTTGTTCATGCTCAACACCGTCGGCGGCGACATCGAAGCAGGCTTGGCCATTGCTGAGATGATCAAGACAATGTCCAAGCCCACCGTTTCCTTGGTATTAGGTGGCGGGCATTCGATCGGCATCCCCATCGCCGTTGCCGCGAGGAGATCTTTTATCGCTGAAACGGCGACCATGACCGTGCATCCGATCCGACTGACCGGTTTGGTTATCTCGGTTCCACAAACCTATGAATATCTGGAAAAGATGCAGGATCGGATTGTGCATTTTACGGTCAAGAACTCGCGCATTACCGAAAAGAGGCTGCGCGAACTGATGTTCCGCAATGGCGCGTTAATGCGGGATATCGGCACGGTTTTGGTCGGTCGCGAAGCCGTCCGGGAGGGCCTTATTGACCAGGTTGGCGGGGTGGCTGCCGCGATGCAGGCGTTGTGGCAGCTGATTGCGGAACAGGAAGGTCGGCCGCCTATGGACCTGAAGGGGGTTGCGCAAGATGCTCTGGACGATTATCCCAGAAGAAATCGTATTCGAGGGCATAGACGAAGAGTACATCGTTACTAAGGAAATTGTTTATCAAGGGGTGTTAATGAAGGTGCGCCCATGCCCCGAGGCAGATGGAGTAGTCATCGAACGCCTTATCAGTTCTGATCCGCAAGTGTTTCTGCGCCAGGATCTGCAGCCCGGCACGATTATTCGGCACGCTATCTAAGGACGGCATGAGAGCCGTCCTTTAATCATATCCCTAGAATAGCGGCTAGGGGTGTGATTGCACGGTGGCGGCAGCCGGCATTGTTTTTATCTGCGGAATCGCCAGTTTTTTTCTAGGTCTTCAGACCACTTCTTTTGCCTTTGGCAAGCTTTTTAACCGCCGGCTCCGAAAACAACTGACTGCGGTGACCGGCAACCGTCTATGGCAGGTTTTTCTGCTCTCTGTACTTTTCACCGGTGTAGTCCAGAGTAGCAGCGCAGTAACTGTTCTTGGTGTCTGTTTGGTTAATGCCGGCGTCATGAACATTGCTGATGCGGTAGCCTTAACTCTGGGTGCAAATGTCGGGACTACCGTTACGGCGCAGCTCATTAGTCTATCTTTGCGCGAAAGCATTGTCTGGCTGTTAGTGGTCGGATTGGGTGCCATCGTGATTTCGCTAGTTGCATCGGCGCGGCGCCGTCAGTTTTTCCTGGCCGGCTTAGCGGTTTGCGGTCTCGGTTTGCTTTTGACCGGATTTGAATTGCTGCAGACGGCGCTACAAGCCCTCAGCCGCTTGGCGATCTTTGCTGCAATTCTGAACTGGATGCGCGGTGGTTTATTTAAAAGTTTCGCCGGCGGGTTTCTGATTACTGCTGTCGTGCAGAGCAGCTCATTGGTGATAGCCTCCATCATTTCCCTGCTGCGGCAGGGACACTTCGGGCTGGATGTAGCTCTCTACGCCATGTTAGGCAGCAATGTGGGCACCTCGGTCACCACGCTATTGGCCATGGTGGGAGGAACTAAAGCCGGCAAAGCTGCCGCCCTGGCCAATCTGGTCTTCAACCTCATCAGTGTTGTGTTGTTTTTGCCGTTTGTGGGCCTGTTACGACTCTTAGTAGTTACCAGCAGCCTCGACCCCGGGCGTCAATTGGCCAATGCCCATACATTTTTTAATTTGCTTACAGCGCTAGCCGTATTACCCTTCGTTCCCTGGTTAGCCGGTGTATTGTTGCAAATCGCCGAGCTATTTTCTCCACGTGCGGATTAATGAAAGATATAGACAGATAATGGCAGGACTGTTCGGTTAAAGCAGGAATATATATCACAGGACCAATATGGAGGTGACAGGGATGTTTGTTAAGGATAAGATGACCAAGAATGTGATTACGGTTAGCCCCACAACCAATGTGCTGGATGCTCTCGAATTGATGCGCAAGCATAAAATTCGGCGGTTACCGGTTCTGGACGGAACTAAATTGGTGGGTATTGTGACTGAAATGGATTTGATCAGAGTTTCACCCTCGCCGGCTACCTCTTTGAGCGTTTATGAGCTTAATTACTTGCTGGCGAAGATGACGGTAAAAGAAGCGATGACGACCAACCCGATTGTCGTCAGCCCTGATGCTACGCTTGAGGAGGCTGCTTTGCTGATGAGAGAAAATCAGATCGGCGGCCTTCCGGTTGTCCATGAGGGGGAACTAGTGGGGATTATTACCGAGACCAATATTTTTGATGCATTTATCGAATCGATGGGATTGCGCCGAGCCGGCATTCGGGTTGCCTTGGAGGTCGAAGATCATCCGGGAGTTTTGGCCGAGCTCACCGGCTTGATTTATAAGACGGGGATCAATATTATTTCGTTGGCTACCTTTACCGGTTTGCCGGAGGGTCGAGCCAGCATCGTGGTACGGTTAGCGGTTGATTCAGCCGATCCCTTGATTAAAGAGTTAGAAGCACACGGTTACAGTGTTGCACACGTTTCCAACTTGGGATAACGAGCTAAGCCGCAGCCAAAATCTGCGGCTTTCAAATTGGTGTTTGGGTTGATGGTAATAACTACTGGAACAGGAATAATGTACCTTATTGTTGAAGATTTTACGAACGATCATCAAAGGTTGAGAATGCATGCCATTACCCAGTTCAGGTAGGAAGAGAAGTCTAGGTTTCGTTCTGTTTCTTTTTGTCAGCATAATTGTTCTGGTCGCAACGATCGGTTGGTTAATTACCTTTGATTGGCGGGTATTGCGTCCTAGTGTCACGGCCAAAATCGGCACGGTTGAAACAGCGTACTCAGCGATCGGTATTGCCCTGCGCGAAGAGGTCGTCCTGAATGCTCCGCTCAGTGGTCAGGTGGATCAATTGGTTTCCGAGGGGGTCAGGGTTCCGGCCAATAAGGTGATAGCCATCATAAATGATAACGACTATGTCAAACTGTTGACCCGTGAGCAGAACTTGCTCCAACGCCGCTTGGATGATATTTTAACCCGCAATCCGTTGAACAAGCCGACCGAAATCAACGATGCTGAGGCCGCAAATGCGTTGGCGGCCGAGGAAAAGACGATCAGGCAACGTCTGGCTGAAATAGCCGAGGAGCTAAAAGCTTGTCGGATCGAAATCGTGACCCCTACCGCCGGTGAGGTAGCCTATTATGTGGACGGTCTGGAAAGTCCAGGGCCCTTGGTTGCCATCGACAACCTGCTCAAACTGCCTCAGCCACTCGCCTCGTTTCCCCGAGTTCCGACAAAACCCTTGCCGACTTTGCATAAGCGGATGATCGAAGCTGGCAAGCCCCTGGCCAAAGTCATCGATACTTTGCAGTTTTGGGTGGTGGCGGATCTGCCCAGTGAGGCTAGTGTCTCGGTGGGACAAAAAATTAAAGTTGGTTTTGTTGGGGATGGCCGTGAGCTTTTGGATGCCAAGGTTGAAAAAGTGGTGGCTGCTCACCCGGAGTTTTTGCGGGTAGTGTTGCTTTTCCAGGATTATCAACCATTCTTTAGCAAACAACGCTGGACAGAGTTGAAAGTTGTGACTCAATACCATGAGGGGGTACGGATTCCGGTACGGGCTCTAAAGCAAACCAACAGCGGATATCAAGTCAATGTCAAGGGGTTTGGCGGTGTTGTCGCCAAACCCGTGCGTGTGATTAGCCAAGATGCAGAGTATGCGATCGTCGATGGTCTGGCTGTAGGGACCAGGGTGATTTTGTAGCTTCTCGGGAGGCGTAGGCAGATGAAAAAGACTTTTGTGCTTGATACCAGTGTCCTGCTGCATGATCCGCAAGCCTTATTTGCCTTTGAAGATAATGATGTGATTATTCCAATTGCCGTTATTGAAGAGATCGACGGCCAAAAGCGGAAGTCTGATCAAATTGGGCGCAGTGCACGCCTGGTATCACGGTATTTGGATGAGTTGCGCTCGCGCGGACGTCTGAGCCAAGGTGTTGATAACGGCCAAGGTGGGATGTTAAAGATTGAGCTTAACCATCAAGAAGTTCTGTCTTTGCCGGAGACTTGCGAGCGGATCACCAATGACAATCGGATCCTTGCGGTAGCCGCCAATTTGCAGCGGGATGAGCGGGTAAAAAAGCCGGTTATCCTGGTTACCAAGGATATCAATATGCGCATTAAAGCCGATGCGCTTGGTCTTGAGGCCGAAGACTATGAAACCAATAAGGTCAACATCGATGAACTATACACCGGCTTTACCACCATTGAGACCGCTCCGGAGTTGATCGACACCTTTTATCGCCAGGGCTATCTGGAGCTGGATGAGGTGAACGAAGCATTATTTGCCAATCAGTTCTTAATGTTTCAGGATAATGCCGGGCGTGGCCAAACGGCTTTAGGCAAGGTTGACCTGGTGCAGCAAAGGATTCTGCCTTTGCGCAATCACAACGCCGATCTTTCGGGAATTAGGGCTCGCAACCGCGAGCAAAAGTTTGCGATCGAAGCTTTGCTCGACGACAATATCCAGCTGGTTACCTTGGTGGGAACGGCGGGCACCGGCAAGACGTTGCTCGCTCTAGCGGCCGGGGTGGAAAAAGTATTGGAGGAGAAGGCATACCGCAAACTGCTGATCTCCCGACCGGTTGTGCCGATGGGCAACGATATTGGTTTTCTTCCCGGTGATGTCGATGAAAAGCTGCGCCCATGGATGCAGCCGATTTACGACAATTTGGAGTTGATTTTCGGCAGCCGGGACCGACGGGAGAAACTCGATTCGTTTATTCAGCATTTAAAGGAGATCGATCTCTTAGATATCGAAGCTTTAACTTATATTCGGGGGCGCTCCATTCCGGGGCAGTATTTCATTCTTGATGAAGCCCAAAACCTGACCCCACACGAGGTCAAAACTGTCATTACGCGTGTCGGCGAAGGGACCAAAATCGTCTTGACCGGTGATCCTTATCAGATCGACAACCCTTATCTCGATGCTAATAGCAACGGTTTGACCTATGTGGTCGAAAGGTTTAAAGATTATATTGGTGCTGCCCATATTACCTTAAAGAAAGGAGAGCGGTCAGCGCTAGCCGAGATGGCTGCCCAGGTATTATAATTATGGTTAAATCGGATCGGGCGCAGCAAATTGGCGAAGCAATTAAACGCATTCAGGACCAGATCGCGACCGCTGCGGTGCGGGCCGGTCGTGACCCGTCGGAGATCACCCTGGTTGCGGTGAGCAAAAACCAGGAGATTGAGGCGATCCTCGCGGCCTATGAGTTCGGCTTGCGTGATTTTGGCGAGAACCGGGTACAGGAGGCGTTGACGAAAGTATCCGCGGTGCCGGCTGATGTCAATTGGCATTTTCTCGGTCAACTGCAGCGAAATAAGGCCAGGAAAGCAGCGGAGTTTGCCGCTTTGATTCACTCGCTGGACCGCCCTGCCTTGGCAGAGACGCTGAATCGCATCGGGGCCGAACAAGGCCGTCAGATTGCGGTGTTGGTTGAGGTTAACATTGGCGAAGAACCCTCCAAGGGCGGGGTGTATCCGGATCAAGCGGTGGATTTGGTTGAGCAATTGGCCGGTTATGCCCATTTAGCAATTAAAGGGCTGATGACCGTTGCTCCGCTAGTTGCTCAGCCGGATCAGGCCCGGCCGTTTTTTGCCAGAATGCGCGAACTGGCAGTGAAAATTGCTGAACTCAAGCTGCCGAATGTAGCTATGGAGATCTTGTCTATGGGCATGACCGGTGATTTTACTGCGGCGATTGCGGAGGGTTCAACCCTGGTGCGCATCGGAGAAGGTATATTCGGGCCGCGTCGGCAATAGGAGGAAAATGCGATGGCGAATCTATTGGACAAGCTGCTGAATTTGATGGGTATAGAAGATGGGGAGCCTGAGGACGATTATACCACTTATGATCGTTACAGTGAGCGACCGGCCAGACCGGTCCTGCGGGCAACTTCTGAACCCAAAGTATCGCGGGGGCGCTTGATCTCGTTTCCTGGTAAATCAGATCAGGAGGGCGGACTGACCAAGATAGCCCTTTGTGAGCTTTGTGATTTTGATGAAGTGCCGGAAGTTGTCAATAATTTGCAGTCTGATGTACCCGTAGTAATCAACCTGAGACGGTCGGCTCCCCCCATGGCCCAACGGATCTTAGATTTCTTGTGCGGAGTTATTTTTGCGATTGATGGCCGGATTGCCAAGGTTGAGGAGGCCATTTATCTTTTGACTCCTAAAGGGGTTAACATCTCCGCAGATTTGGACTTATTGAGTCTCGATCCCGAGTTGGACTGGCTAAATAAGTAAATAGGGAGGGAATCTGTTGGGAGAGCGGGTAGTCATTATTGGGACAGGGGTTATGGGTTGTGCGGTCATCAAGGGTTTGCTCGCGCAGGACCCAAGCCGTGCGGCCGCGATTGTCGCTGTCGATATTGACCACAAAAAACTCGCCGAGGTTCAACGGCAGTTTGGTGTCGGCATCTCGTCTTCGACAGTGGAGGCCGTTGCCGGTGCCGATTTAGTAGTTTTAGCGGTCAAACCTTGGCAAGTTTCGGCAGTTTTGACTGATTTGGCTAAAGCTTGGCCACGGCACTGTTTATTGGTTTCGATCGCTGCGGGCGTGCGGATTGCCAGTCTTGAAGCTTTCTTGCCGGATGGAGCTCTGGTAGTTCGAGCCATGCCTAACACCCCGGCAACGATCGGAGCGGGCATAACCGCGCTGGCCGGGGGGAGTAACGTCCAGCCGAGCCATCTGGATCGGGCTAAAGCAGTGTTGAGCTCCCTCGGCGAAGTGGTAACCGTTAGTGAAGCAGAGCTAGACGCGGTTACCGGGCTAAGCGGCAGCGGTCCGGCTTATGTTTATCTCTTCATCGAGGCCTTGATTGATGCCGGCGTGCGGGAGGGGTTGGCCCGTCCGGTAGCGCGTCAGTTGGCGGTAGAAACCGTTTTGGGTGCCGCCAAGTTAGTTAAGGAAAGTGAGGCCCATCCGGCTATCCTCAAAGATGCGGTTACCACTCCCGGCGGGACAACCATCGCCGGCTTGGCCGCGCTGGAGCAGGGCGGTTTCCGTGGCCTGATTTTCAATGCGGTGCGGCAGGCGACTCAGGTTTCACGGGCGCTAGGAAAGGGAGGCGAAAAATGAGTTTGATTTCGCTCGTTAATAGTCTTTTTACCGTTTACAAGTGGCTGATCTTGGCCCGAGTTATTATTTCGTGGGTGGCTCCGTATTCCGCCCATCCGGTGGTTCGCTTTGTCTACGATATGACCGAGCCGCTCTTAAGCAGGCTCAGACGCAGCCTGCCCCTGGTAGGCGGACTAGATTTCAGCCCGTTTATTGCGTTGATCATCATTCAGGTTATGCAGCGGTTAGTGGTTAGTTTGCTCTATAACACCCTCTTTTTCTAGGGTTGGAGGAGATTTATGCGCGAAGAAATTCTGCGTGCTTTGGCTACCGACGAAGAACGCGAGGTAGCCGCGCACATTATTGATTTGGTTGAACGAAGTCGGGCTAAGCAGAGCATTGAAGCCTCTTGGTTTTTATCACTTAGCGAGCAGGATTTAGTCGCTCAGATCATGCGGCGATACCCTGATCTCCAATACATTTTCGCCGGCGGTTTTGTAACCGCAGAACGCAAACGGCTGATTATTGGTCCCGCTAACGCGGATCTAACCGAATCACATTTTCTCACCGCAGTGCGGATTAGGATCAAACGCGGTCCGGATGATGAGCTGACCCATCGCGATCTTTTTGGTGCGATTATGGGTCTGGGACTGAACCGGCGTTATCTCGGCGATGTGGTGGTTACCGCGGATGGCGGAGAGGTTATTGCGGTTGACGGAATTGCCCAAGAGATTGTGCGCTCTTTGCACAAGGTCGGCAGGTTTACGGCCGAGGCCGAACTGATTGGCTTGGACGACCTTTCCGCCGGTATACAGCGAAAAAAACTGGTTAAAGCTACGGTGGCTTCTTTGCGGCTGGATGCTGTGGCGGCGGCCGGGTTTGGTAAAAGCCGTTCGCAGCTCGTCCGCGAGATTAACGCATTACGCGTCCGAGTTAACGGCACCCCGGCTCGGGCGGCCTCCCAGCCGGTCAAAGTAGGTGACGTTATTTCCATCGGGGGCAGAGGCCGGATTGTGGTGACTGCTGTTGGCGGTCAGACAAAGAAAAATCGCACAGTTGTCGAGATTGAGCGTTATTATTAAGGGAGGGGACTGATATGTTAACACCGCTTGATATTCAAAATGCAGCTTTTCATCGGAGTTTTCGCGGTTACAACGAGCAAGAGGTCGATGACTTTTTAGATCGGGTCTTTTTGGAATATGAACAGCTTTACCGAGAAAACCTCGAATTAAAAGAACAGCTCGAGAAACTGAAGGCTGCACCTAGTTCCCCTGCCCATGACTTGGCCCATCTGCGGGCGGCGCAGGCGGCTACAGCCGATTACGAGGAGGCGCTTCGTCAAAGCAGCGAGATTATTGCTGATGCCAAGCTGCGCGCTGAAGAAATGATCGCCCAGGCACAGCAGGCAGTTGCGCGAGAAAAGAAACGCCTTGAAGAGTTAAAGCAACAACGCCGGATGTTTAAGGAACAGTTTAAAGCGATGTTGCAAACCTTTTTCCATATCCTAAAAGAGAGCGAAGACGAGTTGGTCACCGATTCGACCATTGTGATGCGCGCGCAGGTTTCAGCCGGCAGCGAGGAAAAAGAGCAAGCTTGACGCTCATTTTTCCAATATAGTATAATTTTTTCTAATACTGTTTAAAGCGATGATAGGAAGAGTAGCCTAGGGATACGGTTACAGAGAGTCGATGCAGGTGAGAGTTCGGCACCAAAGCCCTTGGTGAAGATCATCCTGGAGTGAGGGATTGAACGCGGTTGCCAGTAAATCCTACGGTTTGCTGCCGTTATCCAGCACTTAAGCGGGCTACACCATGTTGTAGTCAATTAGGGTGGTACCACGGGAGAAATCTCGCCCCTGCTTGCGGGCGAGATTTATTTTTAGTATTAGTTATTGTTGGAGGTGCTGTTGGTGAGCGAGACACACAAAGTCGACTATTCCGAAACCCTGAACTTGCCGAAAACCGATTTTCCGATGCGGGCCAACTTGCCGAAAAAAGAGCCGGAGATCTTAAAGTTTTGGGAAGAAAACCAGATTTATGCCCGAGTGCAGCAGCGGGCCAAAGAGAATAATTTTCCCGCCTGGATTTTGCATGACGGACCGCCGTACGCCAATGGGCATATTCATATCGGGCATGCTTTGAATAAAACGCTGAAGGATATCATTGTCAAGTATAAGTCTGCGCGTGGATATTTTACACCGTACATTCATGGTTGGGATACGCATGGTCTGCCGATCGAAACCAGAGTTATCAAAGACCTCGGGTTAAATCGGCACGCCGTGAGTACCTTGGAGTTCCGGGCGAAGTGTCGTGATTATGCGCTGAAATTTGCCGCCATCCAAAGACAAGAGTTCGAACGGCTTGGGGTCTGGGGTAACTGGGATGACTCGTATTACACGCTCATGCCCCATTATGAAGCCAAGCAGGTTGAAGTCTTCGGAATCATGGCGCAAAAAGGTTATATCTACAAAGGTTTAAAACCAGTTTACTGGTGCACTTCCTGTGAGACCGCTCTGGCGGAGGCTGAAGTAGAGTATGCCGATAAGCGCTCGCCCTCGATTTATGTCAAGTTTCCGTTGATTGACGACCAAAAGCTGTTTGGCGGCGAGGTCGCCAATACCTATATCGTCATCTGGACTACCACACCGTGGACTATCCCCGCCAACCTCGGTATTTGCTTGCATCCGGTTTTTGAGTACGTACTAGTGGAAGTGGGAGATGAGCGGTTTGTGGTCGCGGCTGAGTTATTAGCTCGCCTGGCCCAGGAGTTTGGTTGGCAGGATTACCAGGTGCGGCAGAAATTTGTCGGACGCGAGCTCGAACGCGCTATTTGCCGACATCCGCTCTTTGATCGTGAATCACTGGTTATTTTGGGCGAGCACGTTACGCTCGAACAAGGAACCGGTTGTGTCCATACGGCTCCCGGTCATGGTGAAGAAGACTTTATCGTTGGGTCTGAATATGGTTTGCCGGTACTCAATCCGGTGGACCCGACCGGACATTTTACGCACGAAGCCGGTCCCTACGCCGGGCTAGATCTCGATGCAGGCGGGAAAAAAGTCGTCGAAGATCTGAAAGCACTTGGTGCCTTGCTGAAATTCGGCTTTGTACAACACCAATTCCCGCACTGTTGGCGCTGTAAAGAGCCGATCGTTTTCCGGGCTACCGAGCAGTGGTTTGCCTCTGTCGAAGGTTTTCGCGAGGAGGCCTTGACAGCAATTAAGCAGGTCAAATGGTACCCTGCTTGGGGCGAAAACAGGATTAGCAGTATGGTGCGCGAGCGCCGCGACTGGTGCATCTCACGGCAGCGGGTCTGGGGCGTGCCGATCCCGGTCTTTTACTGTACCGAGTGCAATGAACCGATCATTACCGAAGAAACGATTGCGGCTGTGCGGGATCGCTTTGCCGCTGAGGGTTCGGATGCCTGGTTCAAATATGAAGCAAGTGAGCTCCTGCCGCCAGGTTTTGTTTGCCCAGGATGCGGTGCTAGCACATTCCGCAAAGAAACGGATATCATGGATGTTTGGTTTGATTCCGGCTCCAGCCATCGGGCTGTGCTGACCCAATGGCCGGATTTGAGGTGGCCGGCCGATATGTATCTGGAGGGCAGCGATCAGCATCGCGGGTGGTTCCAATCTTCCTTGTTAACAGCGGTTGCCACCACCGGTCAAGCACCGTATCGTTCGGTGCTAACGCACGGTTTCATCGTAGACGAACAAGGCCGGAAAATGTCCAAATCGCTCGGTAATGTGGTAGCTCCGGACAAGGTGATTGAACAGTATGGTGCAGATATCTTGCGGCTCTGGGTTTCTTCGGCCGACTATACCGACGATATCAGAGTGTCCGAAGGGATCCTCAAGCAGTTGTCAGAGGTTTACCGGCGGATTCGCAATACCGGGCGGTTCATTCTCGGCAACCTCAGTGACTTCAATCCCGACACTGATCTGGTAGCCTATGCCGACTTGCTCGAGATCGACCGCTTTGCCTTACACCGGCTCCAGGAGGTTCTGGATAAGCTGACCAAAGCCTTTGACAACTATCAGTTCCATGTTTTTTACCATACGGTTCACAACTACGCGGCTGTGGATCTTGGGGCTTTCTACTTGGATGTACTCAAAGATCGTCTCTATACATCCAAAGCCGATAGCCATGCGCGCCGCTCGGCTCAAACGGTCCTGTACCATATCATCAATGTATTGGTCCGGGTCATCAGTCCGGTACTAACTTTTACGGCCGAAGAGATGTGGCAATACTTGCCCCAAACCAAGGATAAGCCACTAAGCGTTCAGCTGACCTCTTGGCCCGAGGTACGGCAAGAGTATTTGGATCCCGAGCTGGCGGAGAAGTGGAACCGGATTTTGGCTGTGCGCGAAGAGGTCAATCGTGCTCTGGAAGCGGCCCGGAACGCCAAAATGATCGGCAATAGTCTGGAGGCTAAAGTTGTGCTCTATTCCAACAATCCACAGCTCTATGAGCTTCTGGCCGGATTTGCTGACGAACTGGCGACGATCTTCATTGTCTCCGCTGCGGAGGTGGCACCCCTCGGCCTTGCAGCACCGCCGGAGGCGCTCCCAGCGACCGACGGTGGTTTGGCGATCATGGTCGAACGGGCTCCAGGAGAAAAGTGTGAACGGTGCTGGGTTTATTCTCCACAACTAGGAGTAGATGCAAACCACCCGAAGCTCTGTCCACGCTGCACAGATGTTGTGACCAGTGATTAAAAACTACGCTGACCTGGGCAGGCTACGATTAAAGCCTGGAGGTTAGCTCACTATGGAATCTACCGACCGCAGAGTCCAGGCGGAACTGGCCGATCAGATTCGTGAATTGATTGCCGGTCTGGAAAAAGCCAGTATCGCCGAGTACGTCAAGTTTCTAGAGAACCCGACCCGGATGCTGGTGGTCAACTTTTTGAACGGGGTTGCTAGAGGCTTCGGTTTTGCGGTCGGTTTTTCTTTGATTGCCGCGCTGTTCCTATATGCTTTAGGTTATTTGGCTCAACTCAATCTACCGGTAATCGGAACGTTTATTGCTGAATTGGTCCAGTTGGTCCAGGGACAGTTGGAGAGCTATGCCAGGTGATCTACTGAGGAGGATGTTCAAGATGTTGAGTACGGGCCAAATTGCGGAGTTAAAAAAAAGACTGCTTGCCGAGCGGGAACGCATCACCGGCGAGTTGGCCGGATTGCGCCGGCCACAGAGTGAAGAGCCGCTCAAAGATTCGGTCGGCGAGTTGACGAGTTATGATCAACACTCGTCAGATTTGGGCAACGAGACCTTTGAGCGGGAGAAAGACCTTGGTTTGGCAGACAACTTACATGTTATCCTCTCCCAGATAGATGAGGCCTTAGAGCGCTTGGAGCAAGGGAAGTATGGTATTTGCTCAGTTTGTGGCCGGGAAATCCCGATTGAAAGATTGGAAGCCATCCCCTACGCAACTACCTGCGTAGCCGACGCAGCTCAGTACGAAACGACAACCCGGCGGCGTCCGGTAGAGGAGGAACTGCTTTACCCGCCCTTTGCGCGCACTTTTACGGATGACGCGGAGAACGACAATGTCGGTTTTGATGGGGAAGATACCTGGCAGGCGCTGGCTAAATACGGAAATGCTAACTCGCCCCAAGATGTCTTGGATGCGATCGGTTATGATGAAACCTACGTTGATGCGGACGAAAATCTCGGTATTGTTGAGGGGATTGAAGCGGTAGTTGATGGCACCGAGGGGGAAGCGGACCAGGACCGAATCATTTTTCCGGAGCCCGATCGTAATCTTGTACGTAAACCACACCGGATGCAGAGTCGGCGGGGCCGAGGTTAGCCCGTAGATTGCTACTTCTGTAGTGCTGTGCTAAAATGAGAAAAAAAGTTAAGGAGCAGCACTTTGCATCCCTTGGTATTGGTTCCCCTGTTGGTGATACTTGACCAAGCAATAAAACTGTTTGTGCGCTATAACTTACACCCCGGCCGGTCGATCAACCTGATCCCTGGGGTATTGAAGCTGACATACTTGCGTAATACCGGAGCGGCTTTCGGGTTTCTGGCACATGAAACCGAGTTTTTGGTGTCGGTGGGTATATTGGCCGTGCTTGCCGTGTTCTACTTTTTGCGCCGTCTGCCGGTGGAACGTCGCTGGACTCGGTACGGGCTCAGTCTGGGATTAGCCGGAGCCATCGGTAATCTATTGGACCGGGTTAGGTATGGTTATGTGGTGGACATGTTCCAGCTTAAACATTGGCCGGGAGTCTTTAACCTCGCCGATGTCCTGATCATTTCCGGCGGCATTTTGGTGATTATCGAGTTATTGCGTCTGGATGAAAGGGAATTACGTAAGTGAGACCGGTTCTCTTTGAGCTTTTTGGCCTTCCTGTTTACGGCTATGGCTTCATGGTCGCCTTGGCTTTTCTAGTTGGTTACGCGATAACTCTCAAACACGCGGAAAAAGCTAAGATGACTCGTGAGCTGTTGGCTGACTTCGCGTTGTTGATGGCAGTCTCCGGGGTGGTGGGCGCTCGCTTGTTCTTTGTCGCTTTAAACTGGCCGGAGTATGCCGGTGACCCGGTGGCCATCCTTGACTTGCGCTCGGGCGGCCTTTCTTTTCACGGCGGCGCCATCGCCGGAATTCTTGTCGGCATCTGGTTTGTCCGCCGCCATGGTTTATCAGTTGGCCTGATTGCTGATGTGGTTACTCCTGCTTTTGCCCTGGGGGTAGCCATTGTCCGGATAGGTTGTTTACTAAATGGCTGTTGTTATGGCCTGCCCTCCGAGTTGTTCTGGGCTTTTGACTGTTCATACTGGCATGATGGCCCACGGCATCCCACTCAGATTTACGAAGCTCTGGCGATGTTCGGGGTTTTCTGGTACCTTTCAAGGCGGCGAAAACATCACCATTTCCCAGGCTACCTCTTGATCCTCTTTACCATTCAGTATTCAGCAGTTCGCTTTGTCGTCGAGTTTTTCCGTGATGTCCCGGAGTTTGTCTGGGGATTGTCGTTGGCACAGATTGCCAGCTTGATCATTGCAGCCTTTGGGATAGCCTGGTTAATCATCGCTGAGCGGATGCACCGCTATCCACAAAAGAGGGGGGTGGAAAAATGAGCGCCGAACAACAGGGTGAACGGTTGGAGCTGAGCGTTGATGAGCAAGATGCGGGGCTGCGCATTGACCGCTATTTAAGTGGACGAGCCTTGCCATCCCGCTCTTTGGCCGAGAAAGTGATCAGTGCCGGATTGGTCACGGTCAATGGGGCGAAGGTCAAACCGAGTTACCGAGTCTCACCAGGGGATCTGATTGTGGTGCTCATACCGCCGCCGCAAGAGGTCGAGGTTAGGCCGGAGCCGATCTCCCTTGATATTGTGTATGAAGATGGTGATTTACTGGTGGTCAATAAACCGCGCGGACTGGTAGTTCATCCGGGGGCCGGCCACCAGAACCGTACGCTGGTCAATGCCTTGCTCTATCATTGTACGGATCTCTCCGGCATTGGCGGCGAACTGCGGCCGGGGATCGTACACCGGCTGGACAAAGATACGACCGGTCTGTTGGTGGTAGCGAAAAATGACTTTGCCCATGCGGCTTTGGCTGCAATGCTCAAAGATCGGCAGATTCATCGGTGGTATTTGGCTATTGTACGCGGAGCACCGGCTACCGGTGAAGGGCTGATCGATGCTCCGATTGGTCGTCACCGGATTCATCGGCAGAAGATGGCCGTTCACCAATCCGGGCGGCACGCGGTAACTAAGTACCGCGTATTAGCCCACTATCCCGGCTACTCGTTGGTGCAGCTGAAACTACGGACCGGTCGGACCCATCAGATCCGTGTACACCTGCATTTTATCGGCACCCCGGTCGTTGGCGATCAGGTTTATGGCAAAGGACCTGAGTTAGGTTTACCAGGACAAGCACTGCATGCCTGTCGGCTACGATTTAACCATCCGCGGACCGGTGCAACCATAGATTGTTTTGTGCCGCCACCGGCCGATTTCCAACAAGCGGTACAAACTCTAGCCCCTGACGGATTCAATTATGAATATCTTGCTCTTGACAACTGGGGGCTGGATTGCTAGACTACAAGAAAGTAAAGGTAAATGAATCGGACCCTTTAAATTAGTCCAGTGAGGCTAGTAAGGGAGACGGGTGCGGTATGTCCAAATGCGGCAAAGTGTACCTTCTAGCCATGGCTAGAAGGTTTTTTTATGGAGGTGATTCGCCGTGAGTCCACTTTCCGGGGAGATAAAAACGCAGGTGATGGATGCTGAACGGATACGACGGTCGGTGACCCGGATTGCCCACGAGATTATTGAACGCAATAAAGGTGTCAAGGATCTCGTTTTAATCGGTATTAAAACCCGCGGCATACCGTTGGCCTATCGGATTGCTGAGCTGATCGGTAGTTTTGAGGGTGAGCCCCCCATGGTCGGAGAACTTGATATTACCTGGTATCGGGATGATTTGACCACCCTTTCTGTGCAGCCGGTAGTTACCAAACCGGAATTCCCCTTTTCGATTGATGGAAAAAAAGTTGTTTTGGTCGATGATGTTATTTTCACCGGGCGGACAACCCGGGCAGCTATGGATGCCCTAATCGACGCTGGACGTCCGCAACTGATCCAACTGGCGGTGTTGATTGATCGTGGTCATCGTGAACTGCCGATCCGCGCCGATTATGTCGGCAAAAATGTGCCTACCTCACAGCAGGAGATCATTAGTGTGCAATTGACGGAGGTCGATGGGGTCGATCAGGTTCTCATTTTAGAGAAAGAATAAGGAGCCAAAAAATAAAGGAGGAGTACAGGATGTCCGAAATTGAACGTAAAACAGCATTAGATGAGGTAGCCGCTGCAACCGCAGCTGTTTCCGCTAGCTCTGTAGTCACCGCTGATAGTAATATCGGCCTGCGTAAAGAACTGGTTTTAGCTGTCCAACACACCATCGCCATGTTTGGGGCTACCGTTTTGGTGCCGTTTCTCACCGGTCTTAGCCCGACGGTGGCTTTATTCACGGCCGGACTGGGAACTTTGGTATTTCATCTGGTCACCAAAGGTATGGTGCCGGTCTTTCTCGGCAGTTCATTCGCTTTTATCGCGCCTATCCTCGCGGTTAAGGAGGCGTTTGGTCTGCCCTATGCCACCGGCGGCATTATCGTTGCCGGTTTGATTTATGCACTCTTGTCCATGGTTATTAAAGTAGTCGGAGCGGAGAAGATCCGCAGTTATTTGCCACCGACGGTTACCGGGCCGGTGATTATGGTGATTGGTCTCAATTTGGCCCCAGTAGCCATTGATATGGCCAGCAGCAACTGGTTGGTTGCCGCGATTGTTCTAGCTTCGGTCATCCTGGCTTCGGTCTTTATGAAAGGCTTTTTCAAGATGGTGCCGATCTTGATCGGCGTGACCGTGGGTTATCTTGTCAGTATGATCGTGGGCATTGTAGACTTCACGCCGATTAAAGAAGCGCCCATCTTTGCGTTACCGGACTTTATGGCTCCCAAGTTTAGCTGGGAGGCGATTGCGATTGTCGCACCTGTGGCGATCGTCACCCTCATGGAGCACGTCGGTGATATCATCACGAATGGCACCGTTGTCGGCAAAGACTTCTTTGAAAAACCCGGTCTGTCCAGAACAATCTTGGGTGACGGACTAGCTACTTCTTTAGCAGGGCTTTTGGGTGGTCCAGCCAATACCACCTACAGTGAAAACACCGGAGTTTTGGCTTTAACCAAGGTTTATGACCCGAAGATTCTACGGTATGCAGCAGTCTTCGCGATCATTATCAGTATGGTCGGTAAACTCGGTGCTATCATCCGCACTATTCCTGAGGCGGTTATGGGTGGGATCTGTATCATGCTCTTTGGTATGATCGCCTCCATTGGAATGCGGACTGTCTCCGAGAGGGTGGACTTCTCCCGCTCACGCAACTTGATTATCTCAGCCGTAATCCTGATTTTTGGGTTAAGCCAGGTCTCGGTTTTCGGCTTGTCAAGCATGGCTTTTGCTGCCATCCTGGGGATTATTCTGAACAAAGTGCTGCCCGAAGGGGTCTAAGTTAGCGTTCAGCCAAGGCCCTCCGTTTACTTGGAGGGCCTTAAATACTTAATCTGATAGGTAGAGGAGGATGTTGCGGTGAAGATCGGTGTGGTTGTGGGCAGCGACTCTGATCTGCCTGTACTAGAGCGTGCCTTTGTGGTCTGGGATCAGTATGAGGTGCCTTATGAGGTGGATATCATCTCCGCCCACCGCAGTCCAGAGTTCGCGACCGAGTATGCAGCCACCGCGGCTGAGCGAGGAATTAGTGTGATTGTAGCTGCTGCCGGACTGGCAGCGCATTTGCCTGGGGTAATTGCTGCCAACACGGTCTTGCCGGTGATTGGTCTGCCGATCGGCGGTGGCCCTCTGAAGGGTGCAGATGCGCTCTACTCCATTGTCCAAATGCCGCCGGGCATACCGGTAGCTACTGTCGGTATTGATAATGCTACGAATGCGGCTTACCTGGCTCTGCACATACTTGCCCTTGGGGATGAGCGGGTGCGGCGGTTATTGGTAGAGTATCGTTCCAGCTTGCCGGAGAAAATTGTCGCCAAAAACAAAGAGTTGCGAGAAAGAGGCTTAGCCGGTTTTATTGAATAATCGTTTTTGCAAGTGGTTGACGATTACGTCCTGGTTTGTTAGTATGAAAACATCAACCGCATACTACTGAAGTGCACCTAGGGTTCCGCCGGTTTGCCGGGTCTGGACCAAGTGATGCAGGCGCCGAGAGGCGCTACACCCTAGAGGGATAAAAGCCCGGGCGGGTAGGTTCAAGTTTTAACTTAAGCCTACTCGCCTTTTTGTTTTTCGCTAGTAAAACGGATTACGTAAGGTTAAGGGGGAGTTTGTCATGTACAAGGCAGCGATTAAAGTAATCCTGAAGCCGGGGGTGTTAGATCCGCAAGGTAAAGCGGTGGCAAGTGGCCTCGCCTCCTTAGGTTTTTCGCAGGTAAAATCGGTCCGGGTTGGCAAATACATCGAAGTTTTGCTGGACGCATCTTCACAGCAAGAGGCTGCCGCACAGGTCGAAGAAATGGCTAAGCGGCTTCTGGCCAACCCGGTAATCGAACATTATGAATTAACGGTCGAGCTTGTGGAAGGTGAGGAGCTGGTATGAGGGTAGCAGTCGTTGTTTTTCCTGGCTCAAACTGTGATCGCGACTGCCACCACGTGCTCTCAGAGGTCTTTGGCCTCGACTCTGAACTGGTTTGGCATACAGAAACCGACCTCTCACGTTTTGATGCCATTATTCTGCCGGGCGGCTTTAGTTACGGCGATTACCTGCGTTCCGGTGCGATCGCCAGGTTTTCGCCCGTGATGGAGAGTGTAACCAAGGCCGCTGAGCGTGGTTTGCCGGTCTTAGGTATTTGTAACGGCTTTCAGATCTTGTTGGAAGCCGGTTTATTGCCGGGGGCCATGCTGGTTAACGAGTCACTACAATTCCGATGCCATCCGCAGGAGATTACAGTCGAAGTCGACCGAACCCCATTTACCTTTGGGATTAAACCTGGGACGGTTCTACAGCTGCCGGTGGCCCATGGTGAGGGTAATTATTTCATCGACGAAGCCGGACTGGCGAAGCTGGAAGCAAATCGCCAGATTGTTTTCAGGTACGCGGGGGATAACCCCAATGGTTCGGTAGCGGACATCGCCGGTATTTGCAACGAAGCCGGCAATGTGGTCGGTATGATGCCACACCCCGAGCGGGCGGCCGAAGCTCTGCTGGGTTCGACCGACGGGCAGCAGATTTTTCGTGCGCTCATCAATTATTGGGAGGGGAGAAAATGAACGAACCGACTCCGCTGCAGATCCGCGCCGACCAAATCTATCGCTCGATGGGCTTGACCGAAGCGGAGTATGAGCGGATCTGCCAGATATTAGGACGTTTACCCAACTATACTGAGCTGGGTATGTATGCCGTGTTATGGTCAGAGCACTGTGCCTATAAACACACCCGTCCGTTTTTTAAACTCTTTCCAACCAGCGGCGAACGTATTTTGCAAGGTCCGGGCGAAAACGCCGGTGTTGTTGACATTGGTGACGGTTGGGCGGTCGTTTTTAAGGTGGAAAGCCACAACCATCCGTCAGCCATCGAACCGTATCAGGGAGCCGCAACCGGTGTCGGCGGTATCCTCCGGGATATTTTCACCATGGGAGCGAGACCGATTGCGTCCCTTAATTCGTTGCGCTTCGGCGAATTGAGTGACGAGAGAGTCAAATATTTGTTCCAAGGCGTTGTGGCCGGAATCGCAGGCTACGGCAATGCTGTCGGCGTACCGACCGTTGGCGGCGAAGTTTACTTTGATGACGGTTATGCCGGCAACCCATTGGTTAACGTCATGGCTGTCGGACTGGTTAGACATGAGATGATCACCAAAGCAGTTGCATCAGGAGTGGGCAACCCGGTGATGGTCGTCGGTGCGTATACCGGCCGGGACGGCATCCATGGTGCGACCTTTGCCTCGGAAGAGCTGACAGATGCCTCCGAGGAAAAACGCCCAGCGGTTCAGGTGGGCGATCCTTTTACGGAAAAGCTGCTGATCGAAGCATGTTTGGAGTTGATCGAGTCCGGCGTGGTGGTCGGCATCCAGGATATGGGGGCGGCCGGCTTAACCAGTTCGGCCTGTGAGATGGCTAGTCGGGCCGGAAGCGGTATTGAGCTGGACATTTCACTTGTCCCGCGCCGGGAACCGGGGATGAGCGCCTATGAAGTGATGCTCTCTGAATCCCAAGAACGGATGTTGGTGGTGCCGAAAAAGGATGCGGTCGATACGGTCAAGGCTATTTTTGCCAAGTATGGGCTGCCTGCTGTCGTGGTAGGCAAGGTCACCGATGATGGGATGATTAGAGTCTTCGACGGACCGGATCTCGTAGCCGAGGTCCCGGCCAAATCGCTTTCAACTGACGGGGCCCCTACGTACCTGCGTGAAGCCAAACCACCGGCTTACCTTGAGCAGACCAGGTCTTTTGACAGCTCGAGCATCCGAGTACAGTCCGACTATACTGTCGATTTATTGAACCTTTTAGACTCACCGACAATTGCCAGCAAGCGCTGGGTTTACCGGCAGTATGACCATATGGTTCAGTTGAATACCGTAGTCGTGCCGGGTGCGGCAGACGCGGCGGTGCTAAGGGTCAAAGGGACCTCCAAAGGGATCGCCGTTACGATTGACGGCAATGGCAGGCATGTCTACCTTGATCCCTATCAAGGAGCCTTAGGGGTGGTTGCCGAAGCCGCCCGGAATTTGGTATGTACCGGTGCGCAGCCGATTGGATTGACGGACGGACTAAATTTCGGCAATCCGGAAAAGCCGGAGGTCTACTGGCAACTGCAGCAGGCCATTCGCGGACTGGCCGATGCGGCCAGAGAACTGGACATCCCGGTTGCCGGCGGGAACGCCAGCCTCTACAATGAATCCTCCGGTCGGCCGATTTACCCGACACCGATTGTTGGGATGGTCGGTTTACTTGAGGAGATTGACAACCGAATGACCAGCGATTTTAAGGCCGAAGGGGATGTGATCGCTCTCCTGGGTTGGCTGGGCACCGAGTTGGGCGGCAGCGAATTTGTCAAACTCAAGACCGGTCAGGCCCTGGGCTATCCGCCCCGGATTGACCTAGCCAAAGAAAAAGCTTTGCAGCAGGCCTGCCTTGCTGCCATCGCGAACGGGCTCATCCGGAGTGCCCATGATATCTCGGAAGGCGGCCTGGCGGTCTGTATTGCCGAATCTTGCATTCAAGCCAACCTTGGCGCGGCGGTTACTTTGCCCTGGGAAGGACGCCCGGACGAGCTGTTGTTTGGCGAATCCGCAGCGCGAATTGTGGTCTCTCTCCCCCCGGCAAATTGGGAAGAGCTCTGGAAAGTGGCCTCCGAGAGCAAGGTGCCGCTGACCAAGCTTGGAGTGGTTACCGATGGGGAGGTCACCTTCACTGCTTTTGACGGTAGGCCGCTGGTTGTCACCCATGTTGACAAGTTGGCCAAAGCCTGGGAGGATTCTCTTCCCAAACGTTTGCGTTGAGAGGAGTTTGACCATGTGCGGAGTAATTGGGGTCTTTTTGCCCGGGCAGATGGATGCCGCGCGATTAACTTTCCTCGGTTTGTATGCCTTGCAGCACCGTGGACAGGAAAGCTGCGGGATTGTTACCTCGGATGGCTCCAGGCTAAGCGCGTACAAGGATATGGGCTTGGTTGCCGAGATTTTTGATGACGAGCGTTTGGCTCGCTTACCAGGCAGAATCGGGATCGGGCATGTTCGGTATTCGACGACCGGTGAGTCCAGCGTAATTAATGCACAACCTTTACTTGTACGCAGCCGGTACGGTCTGGTAGCCCTGGCCCACAATGGCAATCTGGTCAATGCCCGGAGCTTAAGTGCGGAGCTGCAAGCCTCTGGTGCGATTTTTCAAACCACCACCGACACGGAGATAATCCTGACCTTAATTGGCAGGGCAGATGCGCCAAACCTCGAGCAAGCCGTGGTTTCGGTCTGTCGGGAGTTAAAGGGAGCCTTTGCCCTGACGATTATGACGGCGGATCGTCTGATTGGGATCAGAGATCCTCTTGGCATCAGACCACTGGTGTTAGGCAAATTAGCAGATGGATTCGTCCTGGCCTCCGAGTCATGTGCTCTCTCAACCATGGGGGCCGAGTTTGTACGTGATGTCTTGCCGGGCGAGATGCTCGTCATCGGGCCGGACGGACTGAACTCATATTATTATGGCGGGCACGGAGCTGAAAGCCTTTGTATCTTCGAGTATGTTTACTTTGCCCGGCCTGACTCCATTCTCAGCGGACGCAGTGTTTACCAGACGAGGCTGGCAATCGGTGCCCAACTGGCTCGGGAATATCAGATCACTGCTGATCTCGTAGTGCCGGCACCTGACTCCGGGGTTGTTGCAGCCCTTGGTTTTGCTAAAGAGAGCGGGATCCCCTTTGATTTAGGTTTGATTAAGAATCGGTATGTCGGACGAACATTTATTCAACCGGCTCAATCAATGCGGGATTTAGGGGTCAAGATTAAGCTAAATCCGGTCGGCCCGGTATTGGCTGGGAAAAAAGTCATCCTCATTGATGATTCGGTTGTCCGAGGAACGACGAGTGCCAAAACGGTGCGGCTGCTGCGCGAGGCAGGGGCGGCAGAGGTGCATTTGGTCGTGGCTTCACCCCCATATATTCGGCCGTGTTATTACGGGATCGACACTTCAAGCACCGAGCAACTGATTGCGGCCAACAATTCCCTGGCGGCCGTTCAAGAGAAGATCGGTGCCGACTCCCTGAGCTATCTCTCGCTCGAAGGTCTGCACAAGGCGGTCGGGTCCGGGGCCAATCGGATGTGCCGCGCCTGTTTCACCGGAGAGTACCTGGTACCGATCCAGTAGGATTACCTAATTAGGAGAGGGGTTTACCCGGTTATGTGGAATAATCAACATAGCTAATGGTTGACGATTCCAGCACAGTTTGTTAGTATGTAGACAGCAACTGGATACTACTGAAGTGCACCTAGGGTTCCGCCGGGCTTTCCGGGTCTGGTCCAAGTGGTGCAGGCGCCGACAGGCGCTACACCCTAGAGGGATAAAAGCCCGGGCGGGTAGGTTCAAGTTTTTACTTAGGCCTACTCGCCCTGTTGTTTTTTATAGTGAAAAAACGTACTAAGCTGAGGAGGATCACTTTGAAACGAGAGATTTTCGCGAACCTGAGTCCGTTGGATCACCGGTATTCAGTTGATGAGGACAAGCTATGGGACGAGCTTGCACAGTACTTGTCCGAGGAAGCCGGCATCAGGTACTTGCTCAAAGTCGAAGCTGCTCTGGCTAAAGCTTTAGCTGCCTTGCAGGTCGCTCCGGCCGAGGCTGCTGCGGAGATCGCGGAGGCTTGCGAACAAGTGACACCTGAGGAGGTTGTTAACGAAGAAGCCAAGACCCGTCATAATATCCGCGCTTTGGTTAACTGTATCCAAGCCAAGGTGTCGCCGCAGGCCCGGCCTTGGGTCCACTTCACGGCTACTTCCGCCGATATCATGGATACCGCCAATGCTGCCAGATTCAAGGAGTTCACGCTCAATGTGTTCCTACCCGAGTTGAAAAATCTGATCTCGACACTCATCCGCTTGGCGATGGAACACAAAGATACTCTTCAGGTCGGCCGCACTCACGGGCAATTCGCCGTGCCGATTACTTTTGGCTACGCGATCTCCGGTTATGTGGAGCGGCTCGGAACTGCCTACCTGCGGATTCAGCAGGCTGCAGCAGATTTGCGCGGCAAAATGGCCGGGGCGGTGGGGGCTTATAATGCCGCTTCCTTGGTGATTGCCGATCCTCTTGAACTAGAAAATCTCGTTATGCAGGAACTTGGTCTGCAAGCATCGCCCTTTGCAACTCAGATCGTCGAACCGGAATACATTTTGCACCTGATGCACGAATACGTCACTTGTTTGGGCATCTTAGCCAATTTTGCCGATGATATGCGCCACCTCCAGCGCTCTGAGATCAAAGAGGTTGGGGAGTATTTTGCCCCGAGCCAGGTCGGCTCATCGACGATGCCCCATAAGCGTAATCCGTGGAATTATGAACACGTCAAATCCCTCTGGAAGGCTTTTATGCCTCGGATTATTACCGTCTATATGGATCAAATCTCAGAGCACCAGCGCGATCTATCCAATAGTGCCAGCAGCAGATTCCTTCCGGAATTAGCTGCGGGAACCACCTTGGCTCTACGCCGCTTAAACAAGGTTACCGCTAAACTATCTGTTCACCACGAAAGCATGCAAGCCAATTTCGCCGAAGCTGCGAAGATGATCGTCGCCGAACCATTGTATATTTTACTGGCCTCGGTCGGGCACCCGGATGCACACGAGGCGGTGCGCTTGATCACCTTGCAAGCTGAAAAAACCGGTGAGCCCGTAGCCGAGTTGGCCAAAAAAGATAGGGAGCTGGCGCCATATATCCAAAAGCTTTCACCAGATCAGTTGAGAGTGCTGGAAGATCCGGGCTTATATACCGGTCAAGCCAGTCGGAAAACTGAGCTAATTTGTCGGAAATGGACTACAGTGCTATTTGAGGGGGGCCAATAAGATGCAAAAGCGAGATCAACTCTATGAAGGTAAGGCAAAAATCATTTACGCGACCGATGATCCTGACCACGTAATCGTCTATTTCAAGGATGATGCGACCGCTTTCAACGGCTTAAAAAAAGACAGCATTTTCGGCAAGGGGGAATTGAATGCCAAAATATCAACGGTCTTTTTCAAGCTCCTGGCCGAGCATGGTTTTCCGACCCACTTTGTCGAGCAGTTGAACGAGCGCGAACTCCTGGCCAAAAAATTGGAAATCATTCCGGTCGAGGTAGTGGTGAGAAATATCGCGGCCGGCAGTCTGGTCAAACGTCTGGGGTTCAGCGAAGGTCAGCTTTTACCCTGTGTTATTCGCGAGTTCTACTATAAAAATGATGCCTTGGGCGATCCACTGGTCAACGAATATCATTTAGAGGCACTTGGTGCTTCCACTTTTGAACAACTTTCGGAATTGAGTAGACAAGCCCTCGAAGTCAACCGGATCCTGCGGACTTTCTTGGCCAAGCACGATCTGGATTTGGTGGACTTTAAACTGGAGTTCGGTCTATTCCACGGACAAATACTGTTGGGTGACGAAATCACGCCGGATACTTGTCGGTTCTGGGATGCCACGAGTGGTGAAAAACTTGATAAGGATCGTTTCCGGCAAGATTTAGGCGGCTTGACGGAGGCATATGCCGAAGTATACCGCCGGATAATTCAAGGTTAGGGGGAGTTAGCAGTGTTTAAGGCGGAAATTAAAGTGACCCTCAAGCCAGGTGTCTTGGATCCGCAAGCCAAGGCAATAGCCGATAGCCTGTCCGTGCAGGGTTTTTCTGAGGTTGACGCGGTGCGGGTAGGAAAGTACATCGAAGTGATCCTGGAGGCTGATACTGCTGAGGCTGCAGCGAGTCGAGTTGCTGAAATGGGCAGGCGGCTGTTGGCTAATCCCGTTACCGAGAATTTCAGCTTTACGCTGACGCCGCTGGAAGGTGAGGCTTAGCATGAAGGTAGCAATTTTGGTTTTCCCGGGTACCGGCGGCGAACAGGACTGTCACTATGTTTTAACGGAGGTTTTCGGCTTAGAAGCCGAACTGGTTTGGCACACTGAGACCGATTTACGCAGGTTTGACGCCCTGATTTTGCCCGGTGGAGCGAGCTACGGCGATTATTTGCGTCCCGGGGCGTTGGCTAAGTTCTCACCGGTGATGGGGAGTGTAATCAAGGCGGCGGACAGTGGCACCCCGATCTTGGGCATTGGTAATGGTTTTCAGATTTTGCTGGAAGCCGGGCTGTTGCCAGGAGCGATGTTGGTCAATGAATCGTTGCTCTTTTACTGCGGCCCCCAAAAGGTGGAGGTGGTTAAAGACCGAACTCCCTTCACTCGTGGGATCGCTCCAGGCACGCTGCTTGATTTACCAATAGCTCATGGCGCCGGTAATTACTTTATTGATGAAGCAGGATTGGCCCACCTGGAAGCTAACGAGCAAATTGTTTTCCGCTATGCGGGGTCAAATCCCAATGGTTCGGTGGGCGCGATTGCCGGGGTGTGTAATGCGGCCGGCAATGTGGTCGGTTTGATGCCCCACCCCGAACGCGCCGTAGAAGCTCTGCTCGGTTCGGAAGACGGGCAACAGATCTTCAAAGCGCTCATTAATTATTGGGAGGCGAAAAAATGAAGGAACCAACTCCTCAAGAGATTCGCGATGAGAAAATCTGGCAGTCGTTGGGTCTGACGGAAGCCGAATATGAGCAGATCTGTAAGACGCTTGGCCGTTTGCCCAATTATACCGAGGTCGGCATGTACTCGGTGCTCTGGTCCGAGCACTGTGCCTATAAACATACCCGCCCGTTGTTCAAGCTCTTTCCAACTACGGGTGAACGGATTATACAGGGTCCCGGAGAGAATGCCGGTGTAGTTGATATCGGAGATGGCTGGGCGGTGGTTTTCAAGATTGAGAGTCACAACCATCCCTCGGCAATCGAGCCCTATCAGGGAGCCGCAACCGGCGTCGGCGGCATGTTGCGCGATATTTTCACCATGGGTGCACGCCCGATTGCTGCACTCAATTCCTTGCGCTTTGGCGAGTTGGATGATGAAAGGGTAAGGTATCTCTTTAAAGGAGTGATAGCCGGCATTGCCGGTTACGGCAATCCGGTCGGAGTTCCGACCGTCGGCGGAGAGATCTACTTTGACCGCGGTTATACCGGCAATCCCTTGGTTAATGTGATGGCTGTCGGCTTGGTTAGACACGAGCTGATTACACGGGCATCTGCATCGGGCGTCGGCAACCCGGTGATGGTCGTCGGCGCACCGACCGGACGGGACGGGATCGCCGGAGCCTCGTTTGCTTCAGGCGAACTGACCGACGATTCGGAAGCGAAGAGTCCGACAGTCCAAGCAGGGGATCCGTTTGTCGAGAAACTCTTGATCGAAGCCTGCCTAGAGGCCATCGAAGCTGGGGCGGTTGTCGGTATTCAAGACATGGGCGCTGCCGGGCTGACCAGCTCGAGTTGTGAGATGGCGAGCAGGGCCGGCAGCGGTATTGAAATTGATGTCTCCCTGGTTCCGCAGCGTGAGCCCGGGATGACCCCATTTGAAATAATGCTGTCCGAATCACAAGAACGTATGCTCATCGTTCCGCGCAAGGAGGCGGTGGAGAGGGTCAAAGCGATCTTTGCCAAATATGGTCTGCCGGCGGTGGTGGTCGGCAAAGTGACGGATGACGGCATGATTAGGGTTTATAACGGCCCCAACTTAGCGGCGGAGGTGCCGGCCAAGTCGCTGTCGACCGATGGTGCGCCGACTTATGTGCGTCAGGCCAAGCGTCCTGCTTATCTTGATCAAACCCAAGCCTTTGATCTCTCGACAATCCCCGAGCAGACTGATTACACCACAGATTTGCTAAACCTGCTCGATTCTCCGACCATTGCCAGTAAGCAGTGGGTGTATCGACAGTTCGATTACCTGGCTCAGATGAACACTGTGGTAGCGCCAGGGGATGCCGATGCCGCCGTTCTGCGAATTAAAGGGACAAAAAAAGGGATTGCCGTAACGGTCGACGGCAATGGGCGCATGGTATATCTCGACCCTTATCAGGGTTCGCTGGGGGTTGTAGCGGAAGCAGCCCGCAATCTGGTTTGTACCGGTGCTGAGCCTATCGGCTTGACGGACGGATTGAATTTTGGCAATCCGGAAAAACCTGAGGTCTATTGGCAACTACAACAGTCGATTCAGGGTCTGGCCGATGCGGCGCGCGAGCTCGCAATCCCGGTCACCGGCGGCAATGCCAGTTTGTACAATGAGTCTTCGGGTCAACCGATCTATCCGACCCCGATCGTCGGAATGGTTGGTCTGATTGAGGATATTGACTTACGGATGACGAGCTCCTTCAAAGACACAGATGATGTAATTGCTCTGCTCGGGTGGCCGGGGAGTGAACTGGGCGGCAGTGAATGGTTGAAATTAAAGGTTGGCGAGCCGCAAGGGAAGCCTCCCGTAATCAACTTGGGACGAGAGAAAGCACTGCAAAAAGCATGTTTAGCTGCGATTCGCCGTCGTCTGATCAAAAGTGCTCACGATATCTCCGAGGGCGGGTTAGCGGTTTGTATCGCCGAATCCTGTATTCAGGGTAATTTGGGTGCGGAGGTGCAGCTGCCGTGGCCCGGCAGAATCGACGGTTTGCTCTTCGGAGAATCAGCCGGGCGGATCATCGTCTCGGTTGACCCCACCAAGTGGGAAGAGTTGAGCGAATTGGCAGCGAGCTATGGTGTGCCGCTAGTTAGACTTGGCCGAGTAACTGCGAATAAAGTCGTCTTTACCTGTGCTCAGGATCAACAAGTAGTCTCTACTACGGTGGCTAGTTTGAAAAAAGCCTGGGAGCAGGCTTTGCCCAAACGCTTAGGTTGAGAGGGGTCAGTTGTTGATGTGCGGAGTTTTTGGGGTCAGTTTGACAAACCGGAATGAGGCTGCTCGCTATACCTTTCTCGGGTTGTACGCCTTACAACACCGTGGTCAGGAAAGCTGCGGTATTGTCACCTCGGATGGTGAGGCGCTGGCGACCTACAAAGCAATGGGTCTGGTTTCCGAGGTCTTTAATGACGAGCGCCTCCTGCGTTTGCCGGGCCGGATCGGGATCGGCCATGTGCGTTACCCGAGGCCCGGGCAATCAAGTGTAATCAATGCTCTGCCGCTCTTGGCGAGAAGCAGATATGGTAAGGTAGCCATTGCTCACGACGGAAGCCTGGTCAATGCGGACGAATTAAGTGAAAAACTGCAGGCCCAGGGGGTCATCTTTCAGACTGCGACCGACAGCGAGATCATTCTCAATTTAATTGCGCAAGCCGACACCACTGATCTGGAACAAGCGGTGATTATGGCGGCCCGCCAGTTGCAGGGGGCTTTTGCCTTGGTGATTATGACTGAGCAGTGCTTGATCGGTATTAGAGATCCCTTGGGGATCAGGCCGCTCTGTTTAGGCAAGACTGAGGACGGGTATGTCTTGGCTTCCGAATCCTGTGCGCTTAGCACGGTCGGCGCGGAGTTCATTCGCGATGTTTTGCCGGGCGAGATGATCGTCATCGGATCACAAGGCTTTAATTCCTATTATTACGGCTGGCATGGCGAGGAAAACCTTTGCATTTTTGAATATATCTACTTTGCCCGTCCCGACTCGATCATGAGCAACCGCAGTGTTTATCAAACGCGCTTGCGGATTGGTTCCCAGTTGGCCAAAGAGATCAACATCGCTGCTGAGGTGGTGGTGCCCGCTCCTGACTCCGGGGTGGCGGCTGCCTTGGGTTTTGCCAAAGAAAGCGGAATACCGTTCGAATTAGGTTTGATCAAAAACCGTTATGTGGGGCGAACTTTCATTCAACCGACCCAAGCCATGCGGGAGTTGGGTGTTAAGATCAAACTCAACCCGGTTAATCCGGTCCTGAAAGGCAAAAAGGTGATTCTGATTGACGACTCGGTGGTCAGGGGAACGACAAGTGCGAAGACTGTCCAACTGCTGCGAGAGGTTGGTGTAGCCGAAGTGCATTTGATTGTGGCCTCACCCCCGTATATTAGCCCTTGCTACTACGGGATTAACACCTCCGGCAAGTCGGAGCTTATAGCCGCCAACTATTCGCTAGACGAGATTAGAGCCAAAATCGGTCCCGACAGTATCAGCTTTTTATCCCTTGACGGACTATATCGAGCTGTGGGCAACGGTGCCGCGCAGATGTGCCGGGCTTGTTTTACCGGTGAATATCCGGTTCCCATTCCTGGGGAGAAACCCAATGATGAGTATAAGGTTAGGTGTGTATGATGGGCGATCAGGTAACATATCGGGATGCAGGCGTTGATATTGAGGCCGGATACGAAGTAGTGCGCAGGATTAAAAAGCTACTAGGCCCGGTACAGCAGCCGGGCGTTCTTGGCGGTATCGGTTCTTTCGGCGGATTATTCGCTCTGCCGAAAGGATACGAGGAACCCGTCCTTGTTGCCGGTACCGATGGGGTTGGGACTAAGTTGCTCATCGCCCAAAAGGCCGACCTTTTAGAAACTGTGGGGATCGATTTAGTGGCGATGTGTGTCAACGATATTGCCGCGATGGGTGCTAAACCCTTGTTTTTCTTGGACTATTTGGCCGTCGGCAAGCTTGTACCGGAGACGGCCGAACGTCTGCTCAAAGGGATTATTGCCGGTTGTCAGGAAGCCGACTGTGCACTCTTGGGCGGGGAGACTGCCGAGATGCCCGGGGTTTATGATCCCGGCGAGTTCGACCTCGCCGGCTTTGCTGTCGGGATTGCCGAAAAAAAGCAGATTATTTCCGGCGAGACGATCGCGCCCGGTGATGTGCTGATTGGTATCGCCAGTAGTGGACTACATAGTAATGGTTTTTCGCTGGTCCGGAAGATTTGTTTCGATCTAAACAACTGGGATCTCGGGACCAGATTAGCCGGGTTTGACGGCACCTTAGCCGAAGTGCTCCTGACGCCAACGCGCATTTATGTCCGTACTATTCAAAAATTGCTGACCAAAGTGCCGATTAAAGGGATTGCGCATATTACCGGAGGCGGTTTGCCGGAGAATGTCGGCCGGATCATGCCGCCGGGTTGTCAGGCCCGCATTGATACTACGAGCTGGCCGACCCCGCCGATTTTTACGCTTTTACAGGAAGCCGGTTCGGTATCTAAAGCCGAGATGTTCCATGCTTTTAATATGGGCTTGGGCCTGGTATTAGCGGTCGCGGCCGCAGACGCCGCACAGACACTCGCTGAACTCGCTGAGCTAGGGGAAGCAGCTTACCGGGTTGGGATTGTCACTACCGGATCAGGAGGGGTTGTGCTTGACTAAAAAACGGATTTTGATCATGGTTTCCGGGCGTGGCAGCAATATGGAGTCGATACTTAACGCGGTGGCTGACGGTCAAATTGCCGGAGAGGTGGTCGGGGTAATCAGCAGCAACTCGGAGGCGCCGGCTATTGCCAAATGCGATCAGCGTCAGATACCCTGTAGTGTGGTTGACCGGAAAACCTTTGCGCGAAAAGCCGACTTTCAGCAAGCATTACTCGCGACAGTCGACGGTTATCGACCTGATCTCATTTGTCTTGCGGGTTTCATGCATATTTTGGGTGCGGAGTTTATCAGCAGGTATCGCAATAGGATCATGAATATCCATCCGTCGCTTTTGCCGAGTTTTACCGGCCTCAATGCGCAAGAACAGGCTTTGGCATACGGTGTTAGGTATTCCGGGTGTACGGTGCACTTTGTGGACGAGGGCATGGACACCGGACCGATTATCTTACAAGCGGTGGTGCCGGTATATCAGGATGATGATGCCGCATCCTTGGCCGCCAGAATTCTGGTCGAGGAGCACCGTATTTATCCGGAGGCAGTTCGTTTGTTTTGCGCGGATCGCTTAACGATTGTTGGTCGACGGGTGATTATTGACCAGGGAGGAAAGGTTAATGGCTAAGAAACGAGCGATTTTAAGCGTATATGACAAGACGGGCATTACCGAATTCGCCAAAAGGTTGGTTGCCTTGGGCTTCGAACTGGTTTCGACCGGTGGGACTTATCAAGTACTGACCGAGGCCGGCTTAGAGGTGACCTACATCTCTGAAGTTACCGGTTTTCCGGAGATCCTCGATGGCCGGGTGAAAACTTTACATCCTATGGTTCATGGCGGTATTTTAGCCAAACGTGAAGTCCCGGCCCACATGACTGAGCTCGAACGCGAGGGGATCGTGCCGATTGATTTAGTCGCGGTCAACCTGTATCCGTTCCAAGCGACGATAGCCAAGCCGGGAGTGACCATGGCGGAAGCGCTTGAGAACATCGATATTGGCGGCCCAACCATGATCCGGGCTGCGGCTAAGAATTTCCCGAGTGTGATTGTCGTCGTGAATCCGGCCAAGTATGAGATGGTTTGCGAGCAAATGGCCAATGGCGGCCTCGATTATGAGGCGCGGCTGGCCCTCGCCAGGGAGGCTTTTCTGCATACCGCGAGGTATGATGCGGCGATTCAGGACTTTTTAGCGAGCAAACTTGGGGGCCAGGAGTTCCCGGAGGAATTACTCATTTCTTATCACAAAGTTATGGATTTGCGTTATGGCGAAAATCCTCATCAGAAAGCGGCGTATTATCAAGAAACCGGTGCGCAGAGACCGGGTTTGGCTGCGGCTAAACAACTTAACGGAAAAGAGTTATCGTTTAACAATATTAACGATGCTAACGCAGCGTTGCAAGCTGTGGTCGAGTTCACCGAACCGGCTGCCGTTTGTGTCAAGCATACAACTCCTTGTGGGGTGGCGATCGGTAAGGATATCTATGAGGCCTATTGCCGGGCCTACGAAGCCGACCCGGTTTCGATCTTCGGCGGGATCGTAGCTCTTAACCGGGAAGTGGACAAGCGGACAGCGGAAAAAATGCAGGAAATCTTTCTTGAGGTAATTATTGCGCCAAAATTTAGCCAGGAGGCTTTAGCCATTCTGTCGAGCAAGAAGAATCTACGCCTATTGGAGCTGGATTTGAGCGGCTACAAAGATCACTATGATTTCAAAAAAGTCGTGGGAGGCTTGTTGGTTCAAGAGGCCGACCATCTACTGCTATCCCCTGAGCAAGCATATCAAGTGGTGACCGAACGGATGCCGAGCGAGGCTGAACTGGCGGATCTCTTGTTCGGTTGGAAAGTTGTCAAGCATGTTAAGAGCAATGCCATCGTGGTGGCGAAAAATGGCCGGACTTTAGGCATCGGCGGCGGGCAGGTAAACCGGATCGACCCGACCAGATATGCGCTCAAGATGGCCGGTGAACAGGCTAAAGGCGCAGTCTTAGCCTCGGATGCCTTTTTCCCGATGCCGGATGTCGTGCAGGCCTGTGCCGAGGCAGGGATTTCGGCCATTATTCAGCCCGGTGGATCGATTCGTGATGCCGATTCGATTGCGGAAGCCAACAAGGCCGGTATTGCGATGATCTTTACCGGTGTGCGCCATTTCAAACACTAAAGGGGGGCTTGTGATGCGCGTCATGGTGATCGGCAGCGGCGGCCGGGAGCACGCTTTATGTTGGAAGCTCAAGCAGTCTCCGCTGGTTTCGGAGTTATACTGTCTGCCGGGTAACGCCGGTACCGTTGAAATTGCCCAAACCGGCCCGGCCAGATCCATTCCCGAGCTCGCTGAATTCGCGCAAAAACAGAGAATCGATCTAACGGTAGTTGGGCCGGAAGCGCCCCTAGCGGACGGAATTGTTGACTATTTTCGCTCGCGCGGTCTCGTTATTTTCGGTCCCACACGGGCTGCGGCCAGAATTGAGAGTAGTAAGAGTTTCGCCAAGCAGATAATGGAGGCCCAAAATGTGCCGACGGCGAAAAGCAGGCTTTTTCGCGACCCGCAGGCGGCCAAGGACTATATCTTGGGTTTAGAGTCGGTACCGGTCATCAAAGCGGATGGCCTGGCCACCGGCAAAGGGGTGGTGGTACCGGCCAGCTTTGAGGAAGCGGTGCGAGCGATAGATGAAATAATGGTGGAGAAGATACACGGCTCGGCGGGTGATATTGTTGTAATCGAAGAAAGATTGGTTGGTCGGGAGGCGTCGGTCTTTGCCCTGACCGATGGGGAGAATATCAGACTTTTCCCGGCAGCTCAAGACCACAAACGCGCCTATGACGGTGACCAAGGACCGAATACGGGAGGCATGGGCGCTTTTGCACCGACCCCCGTGGTTAGCTCGGAGATGTTGGCGGAGATTGAAAAGACCATTATCCGGCCGACTCTGCGTGGTTTGGCGGAGGCGGGTGCGCCCTATTCCGGGCTGTTATATGCGGGTTTAATGTTAACCGCTGATGGCCCGAAAGTCATCGAGTTCAACTGTCGCTTTGGTGATCCGGAGACCCAGGTGGTTTTGCCGCTCGTCCGGAGCGATCTGGCGCAATTACTCTGGGAGGCCGCGGTAGGAGAGCTGGTTAGTCCGCTGGAGATTAACGATTTAGCAGCAGTTTCGGTGGTTGTGGCCTCCGGAGGCTATCCTGGCCCATACCAAAAAGGAATTCCAATTAATGGGCTTGCTGAAGCCAAAAATTGCGGGGTGGAGATTTTTCACGCCGGGACCGGTTTGCGCGATGGTCAGGTGGTTACTGCCGGCGGCCGGATTCTCAATGTAATGGCCGTGGCGGAGAGCATCGGCCAAGCTCGGGAGCGCGTCTACCAAGCTCTTGAAAAGATCAAGATTAAGGATGCCTTTTATCGCCAAGATATTGCCAGTATGCTATTTTGATCATTATGTATTGACAAAACCGATTCGGGCATAGTAGTATAAGTAAGCCGTCGCATTTTGACGGCTTTTCTGCTGCTCGTGTATGATTTATCTATTTTATGTTTGTAATTCGCACCGGTTGACGTAGACGAGCGTAGATGATAGAATATGTAGTGCTGCCGCAAGGTATGCGGTTGGCAAAAGAGGCAAAAAAAGGACCTTGAAAACTAAACAGTGTGAACGCAAGCGGACCCTGAGATTCTGAACGAGACTCAGTGGTTAAAGAGAAGAGCTAGGTGTGTTTGACGCTGCTGCTAAAGCAGTGTTAG
>JAAYHC010000062.1 GCA_012735535.1 Bacillota bacterium | reverse complement strand
GGATTTTTTTAGGTCTGTCCTACGAGCAATGAACAGCAGCCGGCAAAAAACTTAACAGTATAACCCATTGCCTCGGCATAAGTAATGGTTTGTGCTGAAGCATAAGCAATCCCGTCGACACCGATGTCCACCGCAATCCGTTCCAACTCTTCCTTTTCAGCATTGGCCGGCCTCGCACAGCCTAACATCAGTCTTCGCTCGGCAAAACGCTCCCGGGCAAGCACAAGCACCTCGGCTACTGCAGCCGGTTCAGGCGGACTGACCATGGCCATGCGGGTTCCCTTGAGCGGTGACAAGATCACAATTACCAAGCCCGGCACCGGCGATTCGGCTGCCCACTCGATCGCCTGGGTTTCTCCGGAAAAAATCCGTCCATAATTGAGACCCACGACGATATGTGGGACAACAGTTAGCCCTGCAGCACAGAGTTCTTCAAGTGTTCGCCGATAATCAGCAGCCGTGGCGCGAAGTCGGTAGACATCGCGAATGGTTGCATCATCACCAATTAAGTCAAACAAGACCTGATCGATACCGAGTGCTTTTAGCTCGCGAGCCTCCTCCCGACTTACCAATCCGGTATGAACAACCACGCTGAAACCTGCTTCTTTAAGCTGGCGAAGCTCCGCATATTTTTGAGCTAACGGTACTCTGCCGTTACTATCTGCCCCGCCGCTGACTAACACCCCATAGGCACCGGCAGCTCGGAGTTTAGGTATCAACCCACTAAGAGAGCCTGGCCGACTGACATCGATCATTCCGCGCAACAGCTGTTTCCCACAGTGAGCACAGTCAAGAGCGCACCTCTGACCGGTGATGCTCACGGCCGGAAAAGTAGCGGGCAGATTACGGTATCCGACCCCGCTGTCATAAAATTTGGCCGAAGGGGCAGCTGCCCATAGCGTTTTACCGTTCATGATTGCAGTTGTTCCCGGATTAAGATTAAATCACGCTCGTCCGGCTGAAACGGATAATTGCGTAGCGGTTCGGAGGGTCGTTCGTTGCCAAACGGTCGGTTACACGCATAACGACAGGTTGTGCCGTGACAGCCCGAAGTCATAAATGCCTCGCCTGCCGCAATAACCGGCTCGACCTCACAGCCAAAATCAATAATCTTGCCAACACTATCATAGCGAATGCGCTTGGCATCGTGGCCGCACTCATTGATCAGATATCTGGCCAGTTGCACTCGACGATACTGACCGATTGGTGGTTGGGCATAACCAGCCAGCTCGCTGCCGGGCTCCGGAAAAAAGCTAAACAGATGGGTGTAGGCCCCAAGATTATGAGCTTTGGCAATAGTTTGCACCATCTCCGCTTCCGTCTCCCCGAGTCCGACAATCAGATGAACCCCAACCTTAAACCGGCCAAAAACCTCCACTGCAGCGGAAACGGACTGCCAATAGCGGTCCCAAGAATGAGGTCCGGCCACTCCACTACCACGGTGGGCGGCAAATAACTCCGGCGTAGCCGCATCAAGCGCAATTCCGCACATTTCTGCGCCGGCTGCCCGGAAAGATTGCAGGTTGGCTTTGAGATCGGGCAGGGCTGTCGGAGCAACCAAAACGCTGATGAGCAGGTCGGTTCGCCGGTGAAACTCGGTGATCAACTCGAGAGCATCTTGGTGCGCCCGCGGATGCGTGACCATTGAAATACAAACCCTTTCAAAAGGATGGGAATACTGTTCTAACTGTTTCATGATCGTCTGCAACGAATAGGTAGGCCAACTCACCCGAATAAAGGTCTGCTCGCCGCAGATCCGGCGCTGCTTGGCCAGACCGCAATAGCTGCACCGGGCGCGACATCCATCCGAATAGGTTAACAACAGGTTCAAACAGCGGGGTTTGGCATCTCGGAAAAACCTGCCCGGCTTGAGTCCGAGGGTCATTGCTGCAGCCAGGCTCGTTCGCAAATATTGTGGGCTCTCCCACGCGATCTCCACTTGACTAGCCATAAATCGATCCTCACTTTGACGATTCTAATCTCAGCTGTTCAAAGAGTGACCACAGGTCCGGCACATCAACCCCCGGTATTTCTGCGGTCTGGAAAAAACCCTTCAGGAGCGGGATGATCGAATCAGCTTTGAGGGGAACGTTTTTTAATTGATTTTCTAGATCAACAATCGCTCGCGGCGGTGTGCAGAAAAAGTCACCGGTGAACATGACCTGCTTAATACGACAGCCTCGCTTGTCTACGGTGGCGGTCAGCTTGACAAGCCCTCCGGGGGTTTTGCGCATCACGGTAGTCAGCGCGCTATCGGTTGGATTACGTCGAATCTGAAAGATCCAGTCCGGTGATTGATAATAGGGTAATAGTCTTTCATACCTCCACTGTTCGGCCTCAGTAAATGTCCCCGGAACAAATTGAATACCCAGGGTTTCAGCAAAGCCCTTTATTAGCGCCTGCTTGATCTCGGATTCCGAAGGTGCTGCACCCAATTCCCACGCTAAACAGGTAACTCGCTCTCTGATATGGGAGATCGCCTTATCGTTGAACTTCTCCACAGGAATGTTTAGCGCATTAACCATATGCTCAACATTCCAATCAACTAGTAACGAACCATGAAAGAAAATGGCATTCCCATACTCGGTTCCGCCCGTACCGGAAATTTTTCTACCGTTAACCTCGATATCATTTTTGGGGCGAAACTTCGCTTTTACCCCTAAATGAGCCAACCCGGCGGCAAGTGCCTGACCCATCACCTCGAAGAGCTCAGACTTCGCTTTGGGCAACGCCGGATCGTCCTTGCGCGCCACAAACTCCCAGCCTACCTGAGATTCATCTTCATAAATGGCACCGCCACCGGTGATCCGACGATTAACCTCCAGTCCGTAACGCCGACAATACTCGAGGTTGACTTCCTGTTCAACGGACTGGTGAAAACCAACCAGGATGCAATGTGGCCGAAATTGTTCAAAGCGGAATAATGGCATGGCACCGTTACTGGACATCTCTTCTAGTAAAGCCGCATCCCAAGCCATATTTTCAGCCGCCCGCAGGTGACCCGGGTCAATCAAACGCCAAAGATTGCCCTCAGAACGCGTTGCCATCGGTCACTACTCCTCTTCTGCAGCAGAAAGCTCGTTCTCCCACCAGAGTTTGAACTCGTCCGTTCCGACCCGCAACAGATTATCCAGTTCGCTTAAGTCAGATGGCTTAATCTTGACCAACCAGCCATTCCCGTAAGGATCGGCGTTGATGGGCGATGGGTCCTCCACAAGAGCCGCGTTGACCGCCACTATTGTCCCGGAAACCGGAGCATACACTTGGCCAACCCATTTGCTAGCTTCCAGCGAAGTAAAGGGTTTGCCTTGGACTACCAATGAACCGGGCTCCGGAGCTTGGTAATGAATAATTTCTCCGGAAAGATGTTGGCCATAATCGGTCAGACCCACGGTCACCAGGTCCCCTTCCAGCTTCGCCCAGTAATGGTTTTGGTCATAGTACAGATCCTCCGGAAAACTGTATCCGGCCAGCTTCATCGTTTATTCGTCCTCCAGTACTCGCGTGACATTACCACTTTTTTCTCGACTAATTACTCAAAACCTCTAAAAAGAGCACCG
>JAAYHC010000004.1 GCA_012735535.1 Bacillota bacterium | reverse complement strand
TTGAGCAGCTTGAAAATCCTATTTTCTTTGCTGGTAATCACCTGATAATTATCCATGGAGATGCTCTAATTTATCCAACTTGGTATCTTCGCCGATGGCGACCAGGATATCCCCCTCGCGGATCACATCATCCGCCCCCGGCGCAATGATTACTTGCTTGCCACGTTTAATCGCTGTGATGATAATACCATACTTGGCGCGAAAGCCCAATTCCCGTAGGCTTTTGTCGTAGAATTCAGGTTTCGCAACGACCTCGACAATACTGTATCCCGGCGCCAATTCGATATAATCCAAGAGATTGGGGGCTACTAAGTTGTGGGCGACCCTCGCTCCCATGTCCCGTTCCGGATAGACCACCCGGTCGGCGCCCACTTTTTCCAACACCTTACCGTGGGCTTCACTGACCGCCTTAGCCACAATGTATTTGACTCCGAGTTCCTTTAAAATGAGGACGCACAAAATACTCGCCTGCATATCTTGGCCGATGCTGACGATCACCACATCAAAATTGCGAATCCCCAAGGCTTTAAGGGCCTCTTCATCGTTGGCATTTGCCTCGACCGCATGCGTCACCTCATCAGCCATCTCCCGGACTCGGGCCTCATTAAGGTCGATCGCCAAAACCTCATGGCCCATCCGGACCAGGTTGGTCGCCACGCTGGAACCAAACCGCCCGAGTCCAATCACCGCGAATTGCCCCATTGCCTTAACCCCCTAACCAACAATTATTTTTTCTTCCGGATAGCGGAAATACTTTCGGCGCGCCCGCTGACGCTGCGCCAGCGCTACTGCGGCGGTCATCGGCCCTAGTCGGCCGACAAACATCAAAACCATGAGAATTATTTTGCCCGCTGCACTGATTTCGGGTGTTCTGCCGGTAGGCAGGCCGGTCGTGCTAAAGGCGGAAGTTGCCTCGAGGAAAACTTCGCCAAAGGGCAAGGTTTCGGTAATTGACAAGGCCATAATCCCGAGACTCAAGATTCCGAGCCCCATCAAAAAGATGGCCAAAGCCCGCGCAATGATCTGGGGCGGCAAGCGCCGGCCGAGAATTTCGACTTCATCCTTGCCTTGGACGACCGACCAAGCAGCAGCCAGCAAAGCGCCAAAGGTCGTAGTCTTGATTCCACCGCCCGTAGAGCCGGGTGATGCACCAATAAACATCAGAAAGGCGAGAAAGAAAGTGGTCGAATTAGCTAAATGCCGGCAGTCAACCACACTAAAGCCCGCAGTGCGCGGAACAACCGCTTGAAACACGGATACCAATACTTTGTCTTTTAAAGGCAGCCGACCGATAGTTTCCAGGTTGTTATACTCTAAGACCAGGAAGGTGAAAAAACCTAAACCTAGAAGCAGCCCGGTCATAATCAGAACCATCTTCGAATGCAGTGTCAGCGTAGCGAAACGACGTTTGGCCAAGAAATCAAGGATTACGGTGAATCCCAATCCTCCGAGGATGACCAAGATGCTGAGCACACTGATAATTAAGGCTGAATCATAAAAGCCTTGTAAACTGCGGAACTCTCCAAACAAATCAAAGCCGGCATTGTTAAACGCGGAGACCGAATGAAAGATGCTATAATACAAGCCTTTGCCCCAGCCGAAAAGCGGTACAAACTTGACCGCCAGCAAAGCGGCTCCGATGAGTTGGATGGTCCCCGCTATTTCCAGTACTTGCAGCGACAGGCTGACCACGCCGGATAAAGTGGGCTTGTTGAGGGCTTCTTGCATCACCAACCGCTCGCGTAAGCTGATCTTCTTACCCAAGAGCAGAGCAAGCAAGGTGGTCATGCTCATAAAGCCTAAGCCGCCGATCTGAACCAAGACTAGAATCACCAGCTGACCGAAGAGAGTAAAATGCGTCCCCGGATCAACTACGGTCAAGCCGGTTGCCGATACCGCCGAAGTCGCCATGAAAAGCGCATCTAACAGAGGCAATCGCTTGGCATCAACATTGGCCATCGGTAAGCTTAATAAAACTGTTCCGACCAGAATAAAAAGTGCAAAACCCAGCACAAGGATCTGGGCCGGCAGCAAACGCTGCGCACTCGTTTTCTTTATTGTCCTGATGGGCCTCACCCCAAATAACCTCTCCGACACTCTAATGATAGTATAAACCTGGGGCTACTTGGGACCCCAGGTTTATGGAAATTCCGACTATTACTTACTGGTTCAAACTTTTGCGGGCCAGATCAACCAGTTGCCCGAAGGCCTCACTATCGTTAACCGCCAGATCGGCCAGCATTTTGCGGTTTACCTCAACGCCGGCATTTCTGAGACCATTGATAAAGCGGGAGTACGAAATCCCATTCATTCTGGCAGCAGCGTTGATTCTCGCAATCCACAGTTGCCGGAACTCACGCTTTTTCCGTTTCCGGTCCACATAAGCATAGGTCAAAGATTTCATGACCGCCTGATTGGCGACCCGGTAAACCTTGCTCTTATCACCAAAATAGCCCTTAGCGAGCTTTAATATCTTATTGCGACGACGTCTGGTAACAAATCCACCTTTAACGCGTGGCATTGATCTTCACCCTTTCTCACATAATTATAGGTATGGAAGCAGCTTGCGCAGGCGTCTCTCTTCGGCTTGCGGAACCAGTTCGGCCTTGCGCAGTTTGCGTTTGCGTTTGGCGGATTTCTTCTCCAAAATATGGCTCTTAAAAGCTCTGTTTTTGAGAAATTTTCCGGAGCCTGTTTTTTTAAAACGCTTTGCGGCACCCCGATGGGTCTTCATTTTTGGCATGGCAAGTCCTCCTCTTAGTAAGCTGATCCATAATTTACGAAGGCTTGGGTGCAAGAATCATTACCAGTGACCGCCCTTCCATCTTCGGGACACGCTCGATCACAGCGATATCCTCAACGGACTTGGCCAACTGTAAAAGCAGATCCTTCGCGAGCTCGTTATGGATGATCTCTCGACCCCTGAAACGAACAGTTACTTTAACCTTATCCCCATCTTTTAAAAACTTTTGCGCAGATTTAACTTTAACCTGAAAATCATGGGTATCGATCTTCGGGGAAAATCTAATTTCCTTGACATCAATAACTCGCTGCTTCTTCCTGTTTTCGCGCTCGCGCTTGCTCTGCTCATAACGGAACTTGCCGAAATCCATGATCCGGCAGACCGGTGGGTTTGCATTCGGTGCAACTTCAACCAAGTCCAGGTTTTTCTCCTCGGCTAAACGAAGTGCTTCGCGGATGGGCATAATACCAATTTGAGCTCCGTCCACGTCAATCACGCGGACTTCTTTAGCCCTGATCATCTGGTTGATTCTTACGTTATCCTGACTGATAACCCTTCACCTCCAAGATTGGCACTAAACAAAATAGCGGGCAGAATAACTCCACCCGCTAATAATAATGGAACGACCATTATTATTTTAGTTTAAAACTAACCCAGTGAGCCGAAGCTACAGGGTGAGAAGCGGATGGCTTCTACTTACAACCACTATTTTATCAACACGAAAAGTTTACCACAGTTATCCGTTCCCGGTCAATGCCTATTCTGCAATTACCAGGTTAATTCTAACTTACGTTCGGCGATCTCATTGGTAATCCCGGCCATAAAGGTGGCCAAGTCCATGGCGCCTTGATCACCGTTAGCCCGTGAGCGGACCGCAACCGTGCCATCGGCCTGTTCCTTCTCCCCGACGATCAGCATATATGGTACCTTCTGCAACTGGGCCTCCCTAATTTTGTACGAAACCTTTTCATCACGGTTGTCCACGTGAACCCTAATCCCGGCCTCGCTCAGCTTCGCCGCGACTTCAGCCGCATAGTCGTTGAATTTATCGCTCACCGGCAAGATTTCCACTTGGATCGGGGCCAACCAAGTCGGGAATGCCCCGGCAAAATGCTCGACCAAAATCGCCAAGAAGCGCTCAATGCTACCAAAGACCACCCGGTGAATCATGACCGGACGATGTTTCTCATTGTCCTTGCCGATGTAGTAAAGATCAAAACGTTCCGGCATCAAAAAATCCAGCTGAATCGTGCCACATTGCCAGGTCCGGCCGATGGCATCTTCCAGGTGAAAATCGATCTTTGGACCATAAAAAGCGCCGTCGCCCTCATTGACCTTGTACGCCAGGCCGCGCGCCTCAAGGGCGTTACGCAGCGAATTGGTGGCGAGTTCCCAGATCTCATCCGAGCCCATTGCGTTCTCCGGTTTGGTGCTGAGTTCCATATGGTAATTGAAGCCGAAGGTCGAATAAACATCATTGATGAGGTCGATAACCCCTTCAATCTCGGCTTGAATCTGTTCCGGCAGCATGAAAATGTGCGCATCATCCTGGGTGAACGAGCGGACCCGCATCAAACCATGCAGGGCGCCGGAAAGCTCATGCCGGTGCACCAAGCCTAACTCAGCCACTCTGAGCGGCAAATCCCGATAACTGTGAACCTGCCGGCCATACAGCAGCATACTGCCCGGGCAATTCATCGGCTTGATCGCGTAGGCAGCCCCATCAATAGTGGTAAAGTACATGTTTTCTTTGTAATGATCCCAATGCCCGGACTGACGCCAGAGGTTTTCATTGAGGATAATCGGGGTCCGGATTTCTTGGTAATCGCGTTTGCGGTGCACCTCCCGCCAGAAATCAAGCAGAGTGTTCCAGATAATCATCCCTTTGGGATGGATAAACGGGAAACCTGGTCCTTCATCCCGCAGGCTGAATAAATCGAGCTCCTTGCCCAACTTGCGATGGTCTCGCTTGGCTGCCTCTTCGAGGAACCGCAAGTGCTCAGCGAGTTGCTCCTGGCGCGGAAAAGCCAAGCCATAGATGCGTTGGAGCATCGGGCGGGTCGCATCGCCACGCCAATATGCTCCGGCCACACTTTGCAGTTTAAAAGCTTTCACAGCTTTGGTTGACGGCAGGTGCGGCCCGCGACACAGGTCGACAAACTCGCCCTGCTGATACAAGCTTACGGTTTCATCGGGAATCTCGCGTACCAGCTCACGTTTGTACTCTTCACCGCGCTCGGCAAAGAACCGATCAGCCTCTTCTTTCGACAAAACCATTCTCCTAAACGGCAAATCTTCCCGCACAATTCGCTCCATCTCGGCCTCGATGGCAGCCAGCTGCTCGACCGATAACGGCTCCGGCAGGTCGAAGTCGTAATAAAAGCCGTTTTCAATTGCCGGCCCGATGGCTAGTTTAGCCTCCGGGTACAACCGTTTCACCGCCTGGGCCATTACATGTGCCGTGCTGTGGCGCAAGATCTCCAGTCCCTCAGCGGAGTCGACGGTCACAATGGCCACCCGGTCCCCTGCCTTGACCTCGGTGCTCAAATCAACAAGTTGATCATTTATTCTGCCGGCGACAGCTGCTTTAGCCAAGCGAGGACCGATCTGCTTAGCCACATCGAGAACCGTGCTGCCCTCGGTCACCTGTTTAGCTGATCCATCAGGAAGAATTATTTCAATCATCTTCTCAGTCATCGCGCCCATCCTTTCTTGCCTGACAAAAATAAATCCGTCCCAGATGAGGGACGGAATGATCCGCGGTTCCACCCTGCTTGGTAAGAAGAATCTTACCCGCTCATTGGCAGCTGTATCGGGCTAACCCGGTGTCCTTAATAGGTCATCCCGTTCGGACACAGCTCACGGGTGGTTTTCGCCGACAGGTGGTGGGTTTGCAGCCTCGACCCACCTCTCTGGAAAATTGCCGACTACTCGTCCCGCTCATCGCCAGTAATATTTAGCAATAATTATAGGCAATCAGGCGGCTCGTGTCAAATCAAATATACCAGGGCGGCTTGGATCAGCCCGATCAAGCCGCCTAAAATACCGCCTAGTACTTCGATGTGCCGCAATTCTTTGCCGGCAATCTCCAAAACCAGATTTTCCAAGCGGGAGAGGTCAAATCCGCTGATCCGCTCGGTGACCATCTCGCCAATTCGCGCTTCATCCCTGATCAGCGTCTCCGCACGTTCAAGCCAACTGTCCAGATTATGTTGGATTTCGCGGCGAAGCGGCGGAAGCAACAGGTCATAACTTACCGGTTGCAGCATCCGCGGAACCTTGTCCTCAATTACCAGACGAAACTGATAGATTATCTCATCGACGATCCGTTCTTTAACCTCCTCCGCCCGCAATCGTTGGCTGAGAGCATCGGTCGTAACCAGTTCCTGTTCAACAATCCGCCCGATACTACGCGCCAATTCAGCCTGTCTTTTGGGCAGGAGCCCATGAAAGCGCCAAAGCAGTATCCGGCGTGGCGTCCGCGGGCGAAACAAAGATTTGATCGCGATGTAGTTGGTCAACCAACCAATCAAGGCACCGACTATCGGCATGATGATAAAAGTTTCCATAGCGTTATTATACCATCAGCCGGCGGACAAGTGTCTACATTGTTACTCCTTGTTAGTCAGCGCCCCGTTATAAGAACATAACGGACACCCGGCCGGACGTTCCGGGCAAAGCGCCGTTTGCCCTTCAAAAACCCGGGAGACCGTCCTGGCCACTTTCGAGTCGGGATCTAAATGGATGATGATCTCCCGCGGCGCGAGGGTGATCAAAGCGCTGAGCAAGAGATCTTCATAATCAACCTGATGTTGCACCAGGTCAACCACGAATCCTTCGAGATATTCGGTCTCAACCACCTCTTTGCGCTCATCAAGGATACGATATAGTCCGTTGCTCCTGATGACCACATGGACCAGCGGCATCTTCGGTTCTTGAATCTCGACGAAATACCGTAACAGAGCAACAAACTCATCATATTCGCGATCGACCATGTAACTGTCTACAGCCCGGTCGACAAAGGTCGACAGTTCATCGCAGAATTCTTTCAGGCGGAAGCGCAAGAAGCCTTCGAGGACAACCTCGTTGTTCAGATTCAAGTACTCCAGCAATGAAGTAATGATCTGATTCTTTCGCCTCACCGCTTTATAGATATTGCCTTGGTACAGCTCGGATTTGTATAAATTGATCGCGCGGTTGATGATCTCGGCCTTCTCTTCCTCGGAAAAATGAGCGTAGTTGACCCGGATGATGCGCGGGATCTCCGAGAGCGGAAGATCATGCGCGATCACCTCAGCCAAAATCTTGGCGATATAATAGCGGAAGATCGCCTTAGCATTGCGCGAATTGCCGTCATCAGTCAGGTTACAGCCAATATATGTTATCGAACCATAATCTTTCTCTTCCAGGGAAATCTGCAAACCTTCGTCCCGTAAAGAAGAAAGCTCTTCAGCGAGCCTGTTTCGTACGGTCGTAATTGCTTTGGAAGCACCGATGGATACTGCATCCCTCATGCCGCTTCACTCCCTTCCGCGGTTATTATATGTGCCGCAAGATGAGTAAATGCAGCGGAGGATTGCCAAGAGCTCGGTAGAAAGTTAGTAGTTGACTTTTATGTGTGATTTGTTATAATACTACTTGTCGATTGGGCGATTAGCTCAGGTGGTCAGAGCGCTTGCTTGACATGCAAGAGGTCGCTGGTTCAAGTCCAGCATCGCCCACCATACTTGCAAACTAAAACCACTGTCAAAAGTGGTTTCTTTTTTTCCCCCGGTTTAGAGCATAAAAAAAACGATAGCCTTTGCTATCGCAGAAAAAGATGGTGCCGGAGACCGGACTCGAACCGGTACACTCGATAACGAGCGAGGGATTTTAAGTCCCTTGCGTCTGCCAATTCCGCCACTCCGGCAAATAAATGGAGGCGGCACCCAGATTCGAACTGGGGAATAAAGGTTTTGCAGCCCTCTGCCTTACCACTTGGCTATGCCGCCCTCTCACAAGCATTATAGCATTATTTTTGAAAAGAAGTAAAGAGATAAAATGGAGCGGAAGACGGGACTTGAACCCGCGACCCCCACCTTGGCAAGGTGGTGTTCTACCGCTGAACTACTTCCGCTCGGATGGTGCCGAGACCCAGAATCGAACTGGGGACACGAGGATTTTCAGTCCTCTGCTCTACCAACTGAGCTATCTCGGCGTGGCGACCCCGAACGGACTCGAACCGTCGACCTCCTGCGTGACAGGCAGGCGTTCTAACCAACTGAACTACGGGGCCGTATTCCCTTATCAAGCCGTGCTACCCGCATCCGGCAAGATGTATCTTAGCACATCTACCTGGTCTATGTCAACCGATTTTCTATCATTGTCTGTGCCGGTTCTGCATCTCTGCCGTCAACAGCGGGCATGAAAAAACCCCAAAATAGAGGGGGTCTATATGGTGGGCGAAACAGGGCTCGAACCTGTGACCCCCTGCTTGTAAGGCAGGTGCTCTCCCAGCTGAGCTATTCGCCCACACGTCACAAGGACATGTGTAATTATAGCAAGTCATTTTCCCGGTGTCAAGAGACTTCTTCGCTGGTCAGTTCGCTCTCGGCAGCAGAAACTGCGAGCACTCTTAACCGCACCACCCCGATCGGACAGTCGGCTTCAACCACATCACCGGCCCGGTGTCCTAATAGCGCCTGAGCAACCGGCGACTTATACGAGATCCGATTGTTGAGCGGGTCCGCTTCGGCGCTACCCACGATAATATAACTATGTTCATCACCGGTTTCCAGGTCTAAGACGCTTACCAGCGAACCGAGCTGAATTGTGTCCGCCTGCTTGGCTTGTTTGACCACCTTGGCGTTTTCCAGCAGTGATTCCAAAGTCTTAATCCGGCCTTCGACAAAGGCTTGTTCCTGTTTAGCCATCTCGTATTCGGGGTTGCCCCACGGATCGCCAAATTCCAAAGCTTCACGGATTTTCGCGGTAACTTCTTTGCGCTTGGTAATCTTTAAGGTATCGAGCTCAGACTTTAGCCGATTAAACCCAGCGGGCGTTAAAATTGTCTCGCGTTCTAACAACTCCCGTCACCCCGATGTTCCATACTTTTTACTAAATGTATATTCCCCGAGGAATTGTCCCTTGCTCAGGTGGTAAATAAAGGCATCATTTGCCAGGACTGTGAAGTGATACTAGCTGCTAGTGTCAAGGTTATTTTCTACAACAGGGTACCAAAATATTTATCGAGGGGTGAAGAGAGTGCGGACGATCTGGCGGGGAGCCATCAGCTTCGGTCTGGTGCATATTCCTATCAAACTCTATGCAGCGACCGAAGAGAAAAGCCTCAAATTTAATTATCTCCATGCGCATTGTCATACCCCGATCAAATATGCGAAGGTCTGCCCCACCTGTGGCGGGGAGGTCACCGCCGAGGAGATTGTTTCAGGCTATCAGTATGAACCGGGCAGGTACGTGATTCTCAGCGAAGCAGATTTTGCCAATATTCCGCTGGCCACCGCCAAGACCATCGAGATCTTGGATTTTGTCGAGTTAAGCGAAATCGATCCGGTCTACTACGCCAAGAGCTATTACCTCGCCCCGGCTGAAGGCGGCCAAAAACCTTACACCCTGCTGCGTCGAGCCATGGCGGAGACCGGTAAAATTGCGATTGCCAAGGTTGTCTTGCGCAAAAAAGAAGTCCTCGCCTGTTTGCGTGTTTATCAGGGCCAGGCCTTGATCATGGAAACCATGTTTTACCCGGATGAAGTGAGACCGGTGCGCAACATTCCCGATCTGGAGTTTACCCCGAACATTCAAGAGCATGAATTATCCATGGCGATCACTCTGATCAACAACCTGTCCACCCACTTTCAGCCGGAGAAATATACGGATAACTATCGGGAGGCGCTGTTGGAGCTGATCCGGGGCAAAATTGAAGGGGAAGCGGTCGCCATCCCAGAGCCGCGGGCTGAGGGCGAAGTTATCGACTTGCTGAAGGCTTTGGAAGAAAGTATCAAGGCAACCGAAGCACAGAAAGAACTGGTGCCCCGGTGAAACCGTTTCCAGAGCGTTTCGCTCCGATGTTGGCCGGTACCGCCGGCCGACCATTTGACTCCGCCAACCACCTCTTTGAAATCAAATGGGATGGCATCAGATGCCTCGCCCTGGTTAACCCGGCCGGCAAACTCACCTTGCAATCGCGCAACTTCACCGATATCACCGCTAAATTCCCCGAACTAGCTGGGCTGCCCAACTCCTGCCAGGCCGGCACGATCTTCGATGGTGAGTTGGTTGTGCTCAACTCCGAATCCAAACCGGATTTTGCTCTCATCCAGCGCCGCCTGCGCGCCAACTCGCCGCGGACCATTAAACTCTACTCCCGCCAATATCCGGCAACCTACATGGTCTTTGACCTGCTTTACCGGCATAATCAAGAGCTCTGCCACCTTCCGCTCTACCAACGCAAAGAGTTGCTTTCAGCCAGCCTGGAAGAGAAACCGGCCTGGGTGATCTCCAGGTTTGTTGACGGTTTTGGCCAAGCCTATGCGACCATCGTATTCGGCCAGGGCTTTGAAGGGGTAATGGCCAAAGACAAAAATAGCCCGTACCTACCCGGTAAACGCAGCGAGTTTTGGCTTAAAATCAAGAACCGCCAAGAGTTGGTCGCCACAATTGTCGGATTTACCGCTGCCGAACGAGCCTCGCGGGTCGATGCCTTACTTTTGGCTAAAGAAGCTGCCGACGGTCAGTTAACATATATTGGACGCGTAGGCACCGGCTATAGTGAACGCGAGGCGACCGCCCTGTTGCAACTGTTGGTGCAATACCTAATTGCGAAACCTGCCCTTACTGTGCCGCCAACCGCGGAAAAGACCTGGTGGGTCAAACCGGTTGTCAGATGCAGGATTCAATACTTGGAGTTCACCAAAGATGGCCTCCTCCGCCATCCAACCTACCGGGGGCTGGTTCGAGATGGATAAGCGCATATCCATCTCCGGGCGCACCCTGCGGTTGTCGAACCTGACCAAACGGCTCTGGCCCCAATACACAAAAGCCCAGTTGGTCGAATACTACGCGCTGATTGCTCCCTACTTGCTTCCCTACCTGCACGATCGTCCGATCTCGCTGGTGCGCTATCCTGACGGCATCACCGGTAAATACTTTTACCAGAAAAACCGACCGCCTGGCACGCCCAATTGGGTCAAGACGCATCCGGTCCGCTCCGCAGACACCGACAAGGTGACCAACTATCTGCTCATCAATGATCTCGCCACTTTATTGTGGGTGGTTAATCTGGCAGCCATCGAGCTAAACCCCTGGCACTCCCGGGCCACAACGCCGGATCAGCCGGATTGGGCGGTGATCGACCTTGATCCAACGGCGCCGGCCGGTTTTCCCGCAGCCCGCCAAGCCGCCTTACTGCTCAAACAAGTCCTGGATGATCTGTCGCTAACCGCCTACCCGAAATTATCCGGGGCAACCGGGATACACGTCTACCTCCCGCTCCCGGCCGGCTGGAGTCATCGCGACTCGGTCACTTTGACCGGTTTCCTCGGCAAAATCCTGCTTACTTTAAACCCGGCACTAATCACCACCGAACGGTTGGTGAAAAATCGGGGCGCCAAAGTCTATGTCGATCACCTGCAAAACCTGGCCGGACAAACGATTGTCGCTCCTTTTTCCCTCCGCCCCACCCCGGAAGCAACCATCTCGATGCCGGTAACCTGGGCGGAGCTCGAAACTGTGGAGCCCACCGATTTCACGCTCGGAAACTACCGGCACAGACTTCCCCAACTGGCGACTCTGCCCTTTGCCGCGATCTTGGCTCGCCCCCCTGCCGCAACCGCGCGCCGGCTGAACGAGCTCCTTGCCGCGGCCAGGTCGGCAGAGTTTGACAACATAACCCGGGTGCGCTGACACAGACTATGGCTAGGAGGTGGCAAGATGGCACGTGGTCGTTTCGCCTCCGAGCGCTTGAAGATGGAGGCAGCGCGGGAATTGGGAATTGCCGATAAAATCGTAGAAGAAGGTTGGGAAGCCGTAACCACCAAAGAGGTCGGCCTGGTGGTCCGCGAAATGATCAAACGTGGCGAAGAAGCCCTCGTTAATCAGCAGACCAAGGGTAACTGAAGTTGCCAGTATGTTGCTTATCAGCGCGGAAATCCTATAGTATAGGCAGCAGTCGAGGAGGTGGTTAGTCTGGCTCAAGGTGCAAAAAACAAAAACCGCAAGGTTGTGCCCGAAGCTGCACAGCTCCTGGACCAGATGAAATATGAGGTTGCCGATGAACTCGGTATTGATACGAGCAAGATTCAAGACGGGTACTGGGGCAACCTAACCGCTCGCGAATGTGGCGCTGTCGGCGGGCATATGGTGCGAAAGATGATCGCTGCCGCCGAAGCAGCCCTCATCGATCAGGTTACCGCTGATGTCCGCAGATCGTTTCAACAGTCTTTCCAAGCCGAAAGCGAAAAGCTAGCTCAGCAAGAACCAAAACCTGATCAATTCTAATGCTGCCGAGTAAACCCCGCATGCCATGCGGGGTTTATAGCAGGGAAAATGTTCTAGCATGGCCACTTTAACCGGGAGCCAAGACTAGAGATAACATTACAGATTTTAGGGAGGGATGCCGGATGAAAGCTACGGGTATAGTACGTCGAATCGATGATCTAGGCCGAGTTGTCATCCCTAAAGAAATCCGGCGAACGCTGCGTATCAGGGAAAACGACCCTTTAGAGATTTTCACCGACCGCAATGGCGAGATCATCTTTAAAAAATACGCTCCGATGGGAGATCTCAGCGATTACGCGCAAGAGTATGCCGATTCGCTGTCCGAATCGACCGGCAACATCACCGCGATCATTGATGAGGATGAAATCATCGCCATCAATGGCGCCCCCAAGAAGAGCCTGTTGGGCAAGGTCGTGACCGAATCCGTGCGCAATCTGCTGGCGGCCAAACAACCATATCTCTCCAACGAAGAGCAGGAGGATTTCCCGGTCGAAGGTTTCTCGTCACGCAGCCAAGTACTGGTGCCAATTATCCACGAGGGAGAAATAATCGGGGGCGTGGTGATGCTCTCGAAGACCAAGAAACAATCGGAGTTGGAAGTGAAACTTTGCAGTACCGCAGCTAATTTTCTGGCCAAACAATTAGGTTAAAAAAATGTACATAAAAAATGCTTAACGGGAGATAACTAATAGCGGAACGGGGCCAACAAATTAACAAGATTCCTTTTCCTCCCCCACAAGCCCATAGTCAAAAAGGATGCGCCAGTTGTGCATCCTTTTTGACTTTTCTGATTAGCTCTTGCGCGACTCGGTATGGTAGGCATAAACGCTGTGGTTGTGAATCGACTCAAAGCTTTCACAGTGCACTTCAAACCATGTGATGCGCGGCTCGGTTCGCAAGGCCAGGACGGAATCGCGCAGGATATCCTCGACGAACTTCGGGTTCTCGTAGGCCCGCTCGGTGACATATTTCTCGTCTTCGCGTTTAAGTAAGGGGTAAACCTGACAACTGCCGACATCTTTGAGTAAATCCAGTACATCTTCGATCCATAAATACGCCCCCGGCCGAGTGCGTAAACGAGTCGTGACCAAAACGCGCTGATTGTGCGCACCGTACTCGGAAATCTCTTTGCTGCAGGGGCAGACCGAGGTAAAGGGCAATCTGACACCAAGGATAAAATCGAAACGCTCCTTGTATAGGGAAGCCGTGAACTCACAGTCAACATCCAGCAAACTTGGACTGCCGCTCACCGGCGCCACCAAGCCGACGAAGTATTTAAACTCCATATTAATCTCGACCCGTTGCGCCGCTAACTTGTCCCTCACTTCTCCCAGCAATTTCTTAAATGATTTAGCAGATAAGCCGGCTCGACTCCAAGTCATCAAGACTTCGATAAACCGGCTCATATGCGTTCCTTTAAATTGGTGGGGTAAGTTGGCCGTAATCGTGACATTGGCCAGCACTTGCTGGACATCACCGGCACGCTCTACGATAAGCAGCGGTAAATGCAGATCCTTGACCCCGACTTTTTGGATCGTAATGCCCCGGTGATCCAGCGAATTTTGTACATCCTTCATTTGATCGTCCGACCTCCTGAAGGAACAATTCGTTTAGCTACCCCCTAATCCTGTTTTATCGGCTCAGCTAAAAAAGCTTTCAGCAATTTCACCGCATTCTCCAGGTCGGAGAGGGAAACCATCTCGGTCGGTGTGTGCACATAGCGGCAGGGTACGGAGACACCGCCCGACCTTACTCCTGACTTGCTGAGATGGATTGGCCCGGCATCGGTTCCGCCGGCATCGAGAATCTCAAATTGATACGGGATCGCCTGGCGTTCGGCCACCTCAACCAAAGCCCGTTTGACCTCCGGATGAGCCATGACTAAAGCATCCTTGACCTTGATCGTCGGTCCCTTGCCAAGACAGACCGCGTTCGTCGGCGCTTTCGGCGTGTCACCAACCAAGGTCACATCGACCGCCAGACCGAGATCAGGCTCGATGCCATAAGCGCTGGTTTTGGCTCCCCGGGTGCCGATTTCTTCTTGGACGGTAAAGACGGCATAAATATCGTTGGACCCGGCCGACAGTTCTTGCAAAGTCTTGATCAGGACGGCACATCCGACCCGGTTATCAAGTGCTTTACCGATCAAGATGTCACCCGAGGCGACCAAATCGCGATCAAAGACCGCCACATCACCGAGGTTCACCCGGCTCAAAGCCTCTGCTTTTGAGCGGGCCCCGATATCCAGGTACATCTTCTCAAACTTGAGGTCTTTGATCTCATCGATCTTCTCATGCCCGAAAACTCCGACTACGCCATTGCCAAATACTACTCGCTGCCCGAGCAGCAAATGCGGGGACAATCCACCAATCCGTGTAAACCGCAGAAAACCCTGCTCATCTATGTCGGTGACCATTACCCCGATCTCATCCATGTGTGCCGCCAGCATCACCTTCGCACCCGGGCCTTTTTTACGGGCGATCAAGTTGCCGAGCGTATCGGTGGTCAGCTCATCACAATATGGCTCCACCAGGTTTTTGATGACTTCCCGGATCTGTGCTTCGTGGCCTGATGGTCCATAGGTTTCGCTCAGTTGCTTTACTAAATCTTTCATGCGGGAACCCCCTCTTTGTGCAGATAATCCAAGAGCGCTAAGACTAATTTAATCGTTGCTGCAAGGTCATGCCTGCTGACCAGGCCGACAGGCGAGTGGATATACCGGCAAGGGACCGAGATCACAACCGTCGGCACACCGGTATGGCCACGCTCCAGAGCCCCGCCTTCCGTGCCCCCGGCGGCGCTGCGCTTAAACTGCACCGGTAGTCCGAGTTGATCAGCTAGGCGAGTTAGCAATTGAACCGTCGGGCGGTGCGCCAAGACCAACCGGTCCATCAGGGTAAGCGCCGGACCGCCGCCGAGCTTGGTGCTTTGGCAGTGCTCCTCAATCTCCGGAACATCAGCCGCTGTGGTCCCCTCCAAGACAATCGCCAGATCAGGCCGGAGCGTATTGCCGACAACCTCCGCCCCGCGGATGCCAACCTCTTCCTGGACGGTAAACACTCCAACCACGCCGGCTGAGGTTTGCGTCTGCCGCAATACCTCGGCCAAGACATAACATCCGGCCCGGTCATCGAAGGCTTTACCTTTGACCACTCCGTCCGGTAAGTCTTCGCACTGAGTTGGAAAGCAGATGAGATCGCCTAAGCTTACCAGCTTCTTGGCTTCTTCATCGCTGTTTACTCCTAGGTCGATGTACAAATCTTTATACTCCAAGGCCTTTTTCCGCTCATCAGGCTCTTGTAGGTGAATCGGTTTAGCCCCGATCACTCCCGGTACCTTCTGCAATCCGACCACCACCGGCTTGCTGACCAGCACTCGCGGGTCGATGCTGCCAACCGGCTGAAAGCGCAGAAAACCCTCTTTCTCGATCTTGGTGACCATGAGGCCAACCTCATCCATATGGGCGGTGATGACAACCCTCGGGCTGCCGGCATCCCAGTTCTTGTAACAGTACAAGTTGCCCAAGCGATCCGTCTCCATCCGTTCCACCGAACTCGCCAGATAATCACGGAGTAGATCCCGGACCTCTCCTTCCCGACTGCTGACACCCATTGCCTCACTTAGCTGTTTTAAAAGCATGATAACCCCTCCACGAACTGATCATCGAGACCGGCGATGAACTCGGCCAACAACCGTCCGGCGGCCTCGATATCCTTTAACGACAGCGTTTCCACCGAAGTATGCATGTACCTTAGCGGAACTGAGATCAGGATTGAGGCGGTACCGCCCCGGGAAACTTGGATTGGTGCGGTATCGGTCCCGAACGGAGAGGGTGAGGGGTCGATTTGATACGGGATCCCTCGCTTTTCCGCAATTTGGATCATCTGTTGATAGACGACCGGGTGCACTTGCGGACCAATGGCGATAGCCGGACCTTTGCCTAATTTGGAGCGTTCCTCCAGCAAATCATCACGGTCGGCAAAGGTCACATCAATACCGATGCCGAGATCAGGCTCGATCGCATAAGCGCTGGTCCGAGCACCTCTAGTGCCCAACTCTTCTTGAACGGTAGCCACACCATACACGGAGACATTAGTCTTAAAACGGACCAGTTCGCGGAAACAAGCGAGTATCACGGCAGCACCGGCGCGATCATCAAAGGCCTTGCCGGCGATCAGATCGTTCTGCAACTCCACGACAGTCCGGGCGATGGTCGCGATATCACCGACACTGACGATTCTCTCCACCTTTTCCTTGGGTAGGCCGGTATCGATAAACAGCTCTTCCATCGGCACGGCTTTTTTAGCTTCCCCGGGTTCTTGGATATGGGGCGGCTTAGCCCCAATAACCCCTTTCAACGGCTGCTTTCCGTGCACGATCACCTCTTGCGCCAATAAAGTGCGCTGATCAATACCGCCAATTCTCGTGAAGCGCAAAAAACCGCCATCTTCAATTTTGGTGATTAACAAGCCGATCTCATCAATATGACCGGCCAACATGACTTTGGGGCTATCAGGTCCGGCTCCCCTGCGAACTGCAACAACATTACCTAAAGCGTCGGTTGAGACCTCATCCGCGTAATCACGGATGTAGCGAGCAAAGATCTCGCCCACTTGTGACTCGTACCCGGATGGTCCCGCTGCTTGCGATGTTTCCACCAAAAAGTTCTTTATCTCCAAAAAATTAGCCCCCTTTAGGCTCAAGTCTAAATTTAGCCTGCCCTAGATGAGTAGGCCTATGCCACGGCAAAAACGGTTAACGGACTCTCCCTGCGAAGAGCCCGTTATGAGTGTTTCGCTAGTTTGGGGTCAATCCCCTTTTCGCTTGGTACGCTCTGCCAAAAACTATTCTTGCCAGCGCAATAAGCGGTTTTCCAAGAACGAGACCAGGTAGTAGAGGAAAGCGCTCACGATACAGAGTACAACCACACCAGTAATAATCAGATCCATTTTGAAGACCTGGCCGCCATAAACGATGAGAAAGCCCAGCCCCGCTTTACTGACCAGAAACTCACCCATAATCGCCCCGACCAGCGACATCCCGACGTTGACCTTGAGCGCCGAAATGATCGTTGGAACGCTCGCCGGCAAAATGACTTTGCGCAGCATCTGCCCTTTGGTGGCGCCGAAGGTTTGCATCAGTTTGAGATAGTTACTGTCGACATTTTGGAAACCGTTGTAGACCATCATGATCGTCACAATGACCGCGATCGCCAACGCCATTGCGATAATCGCCGGCATTCCATTGCCCATCCAGACGATAAACAATGGGCCGAGGGCTACTTTCGGTATGCTGTTTAAGACGACAATGTACGGATCCATGATCTTAGATAGAGTGTTGGACCACCATAAGAGGATCGCTACTGCGGCCCCGCTGAGCGTACCGACCGTAAATCCGATCGTCGTCTCCCAGACCGTGATCCAAGTATGATAGTACAAGCTGCCGTCGGCCGCCATTCGGTACATGGTCGCCATAACCCGCGAAGGACTGCTAACTGCGAAGGTATCTACCCAGCCCAGCCGGGCGGAGAGTTCCCACAGAAAAACGATGGCCACCAAAACAGCTACCCGAGCTACCAGGATTAATCTGCGATAACGTTTGACCTTGGCGAGATAGGCCAAATGCGCTTGACTGTATTGGGTTAAGGTGATCTCTTCCGGATTACGCATGGACATCGAGCTCCTTCCAAATTTGGCGGAAGTACGTCTTAAACTCCGGCGCTTCATTGCGGGCGGAGAGAGCCGAGCGTGTTTTTAAGCCGAGTTCGATTTGGTGTTCGGCGATAATCGTCGCCGGCCGTTTACTTAGCACAATCACTCGATCCGACATAGCTATTGCTTCCGAGATATCATGAGTGACCAAAATCACCGTCTTCTCGTTCTCCCGTAAAATGCGCCCCACTTCTTCTTCGATAAACAGCCTGGTCTGATAATCGAGTGCTCCGAACGGTTCATCGAGTAGACAAATGTCGGGATTGGTGGCCATGGTCCGCACTAAAGCCACTCGCTGCCGCATCCCGCCGGAGAGTTGCCGGGGGTAGTGATTTTCAAACCCGGTCAACCCGTAGGCAGACAGCAATTCTCCAACCCTGCGTTGACTCTGACGATTTCGCTTGCCCATAATCTCCAAGCCAATCAGGGCATTTTCCATCACGGTCCGCCAGGGAAACAGGTAATCCTGCTGCAGCATGTAGCCGACTTTCGGGGATGGTCCATCTACCTTGCTGCCCTCAATTTCAATGCTACCTGAGGTTGGCTTGATCAGTCCGGCAATGAGCGAAAGTAACGTACTCTTGCCACACCCGCTCGGTCCGACGATGCTGACAAACTCTTTTGGTTTGACGGTGAGCGAAATATCTCTGAGGGCTTCAGTTTCTCCATCAGGTGAATGGTAGATCATCCGGACATTCGTGATTTGCACCGCCGGAGTAGTGGCTTCAGGCATATGGTCTCCTCCTTCAGCGGCGGGCGGGGCTACCCACCCCGCCCGCCTTCTCAATAGTAGTTATTGAATCATCCGCACGGCTTTTTCGGCAAAGGAGTTATCAACGAGCTCAGCAAAGGGGGTCCGCTCAGCCAATTCTCCGGCAGAGATCATGATATCCTGGAGCTTGTTAAAGGCCTCTTCGCTGAGGATTGGCGTCCGCTGCCAGGCATCAATTGCTTGGTAACGGGCTACTGATTTCAGGATCAGCTCATAATCCATATCTGGGAAAAACTCTAGAATCGCTGCGGTGATCTCCTCCGGGGTATGGTTATAGACCCAGATTTGGCCACGGTAGACAGCATTGGTGAAGCGCTGAATCAGATCCGAATTTCTGGCGATGAATTCTTTGGAAGCGTGAAAAGCGGTGTAAGCTTGCGGACCGGCATCAGCGCCTAAAGAGGCGACGACATAACCAATCCCTTCTTTTTCCAAAAGCGAGGCGGTCGGCTCAAAAAGGGCGACATAGTCTCCGATACCGGACTGGAACGCACCGGCTGTCGCCGTAAATGCGAGATTACGAATGAGAGTCACATCTTTGAACGGATCTAAGCCGCTTTGCTTAATCAACCATTCGAGGGTCATCTCCGGCACACCACCGGGTCGGCCCCCGATGATCGTCTTGCCTTTGAGGTTCGCCCAGGAAAAGTCGGGTTCCGGTTCGCGGCCGACGAGGAATGATCCGTCACAAGCAGTGAGTTCGGCAAAGACAACGAAATGGTTACGGCGCCCCTGGGCGTAAACGTAAATTCCCGCCTCCGGGCCGAAAAAGCCCACATCTACAGCTCCCGACAACAGCGCCGCCGCTCCCTTATCTGCCCCCCACGACACATCCATGACTATTTCAATGCCTTCTTCGGCAAAGAGACCTTGGGTGATCGCCGCATAGAACGGGGCATAAAAGACAGACCGAACGACCTCCGCCACCCGCACCTTGGTTAGCTCCGCAGCGGTGGCCGACCCGACCAACCCGACCAACAAAGCTACCAAGAGCGACATAATCAGCAATTTCCTTCTCACAAAAATCTACCTCCCTAGCATGACTCTTCTCGATACCGTATGCTGGGGAGGTAGGTTTGGAAAATTGTCCACTTTACGAGTGGCGGTTAATAACTGGTGATAACCTGCTTGATGTTGCCCGACTCTTGGGCCACCAAACTCCATTTGGCCGCTTTGGTACTTAACAATTGGCCAAGTCTGGTATTGCGACCCTGAATCCGGTTGTTTTTCACGGCAATCTGCAGCGCTTTTACCGGCCCAATCAGCACGACCAGCTTTTTCCCGCGTGTAATGCCGGTGTAGAGTAGGTTGCGTTGTAACATGACATAGTGCTGAGTCAATAGCGGCATGATGACCACCGGATATTCGCTGCCTTGGCTCTTATGCACGCTGATACAATATGCTAAGGTCAGCTCTTCGGCCTCCGACCGGGTATAGACAACCTCGCGCTCATCCGCATCGCTAAAGGTCACGATGATCTCTCCGGTGTCAGGGTTGACTCCGGTGATCTGTCCGATATCACCGTTAAAAACACTTTTCTGGTAATTGTTCTTGGTTTGCATGACCTTATCGAGATAGCGGAAGGTCCGAGTTCCGAGGGTTAGCTCGGCTTTGAGCGGACTCGGCGGATTCAAGGCGTCGCGCAAGACCGTGTTCAGGTTTTCCACTCCGATCAAACCGCGGCGCATCGGAGCGAGAACCTGGATGTCTTGGGTTGGATCGAGCTGATAGGTTTTGGGCAAACGGTCGGTAACCAAATCCAAGATCAAACGGAGGACCTTCTCCGGCTCACTTTCCGGTAGATGGAAAAAGTCGCCTTCTTTTTGATTGAGCACCGGCATCTGCCCGCGGTTAATCCGGTGTGCGTTGACCACGATCTGACTGGTTTCACCCTGACGAAAGATTTTACTCAGTCTGACCACCGGGACGACGCCGGAAGCGATCAGATCGCGCAGGACATTCCCCGGGCCTACCGAAGGCAACTGGTCTTCATCACCAACCAGAACCAGACGGGTTCCGGGGGCCAAAGCGCGCAACAGGCTGTAAAATAGCGGCAAATCGATCATCGAGGCCTCATCGACGATGAGCGCATCTATCTCTAACGGATTATCCTCATTGCGCCCAAAGACCATCCCCTCGGCCTCGGTATAGGCATATTCCAACAACCGGTGAATCGTCTTGGCCTCGCGGAAGCAAGTCTCCTCCATCCGCTTGCTCGCACGCCCGGTCGGAGCAGCCAGCGCCAAACGGTGGCCTGAACCTTCCAAGAGCTGGATAATTCCGCGAATAATCGTGGTTTTGCCGGTACCGGGGCCACCGGTAATGATCAGCACCGGTTGGGAGAGCGAGGCAACAATCGCCTCAACTTGCTCCGGCGCGAGTTCGAAGCCGAGTTCGGCCTCAAAGCTCCCGATAAGCTGCTGGTGATCCAGCTGGATCGGTTCGGCTGTGTTAAAAAGTAGCGAGACCAGCCGTCCGGCACTTCCCCGTTCGGCATAATAGAGGGGTGGCAGGTAACAAACCGCGTCCGCCGGGGGATCGTACTCACGGATGATCGCCTGCTCCGAACATAACTCATCAAGAACCGGTACGAGTGCATCGGTAGCAAGCTCCAACAACTTGGCTGCACCATCCAGCAGCGCCGGCTCGGTTAAAAAGACGTGGCCATCCTCGGCAGCCCGCTGCAAAGTATACAGAAGACCCATGCGGATGCGGGCCGGCGCATCGTTGGGAAATCCCAGGCGGGCAGCGATCCGGTCGGCCGTGCGAAAGCCGATGCCTTCGATCTCTTCCGCCGCCTGGTAAGGGTTGCGGGTGATTACCTCCTCCACCGCATCCCCGTAATGGCTGTACAACTTAGAAACCAACCCGCCGGTGAGTCCGAGCCCATAGAGGAACAAAAAGGCCTTCTCCCCTGCCACCTGCTCGGCATAGGCCTTGCTAATCGCTTCTGCCTTGGCCGGGCCGATACCGGGAACCTCCAGGAGGCGCTTCGGTTGATCGCGAATAACGTTGAGAGTCTCGGTCCCAAAAGCCTCCACCAGACGTTTGGCAGTGGATGGACCCACACCCGGAAACAGCCCGGAGGCCAGATAGTTGATGATCTCGGTTTCCGTAGTCGGTAATTCGAGTTTGGCCTGGGTGAACTTGAATTGCGGACCAAAGCGGGGATGCTCCGTCCAATCACCAATGAAGGTGTAGGTATTGCCCTCCGAGACCTCCGGCAAATTTCCAACGGCGACAAACTCACCCTCAGCAGCGTTTTCCACGCGCAAGACGGTAAAGCCGTTTTCCGGGTTATGAAAACTTACCCGGGTAACTAAGCCGGTCAGCTCTTCAGCCAAACTACAACCTCCTTAGACTCGTGCGCTAGGAGCAAAGTTGTCCGATTGTTTCAACACCATCGCCCCTTCTTGTACCCCTAACTCATCTGCTACGCAGGCACACTTGGCGCGCAAGACGAAATAAAGCGGGGCGGGAACGTCAGCAAGAGTCTCAAAATTGGCCTGCCCTTTGGATACTATTAGATCGGCCGCCCGCAATTCTCCTTTGAGCTCGGCGCTAACATCCGCCAAAACCGTCCCTAAATACCCGGAGCCATTACTGATCACGGTGGCGTCCTCAGCCATCCCGACCTGGCCGGCATCGTCCAGAGTAGCATCATTCAAAATCGGCGCACCCTTGACAACGTAGGTGACCGGCGCAAACTTGGCCAGCTCCTGCACGAGTAAGCGATCGAAGACGATCTCCCCGGCATTATCGCCCAAAACCACGATTTTCCGGGCTTTACAAAGCTGCTCGCGCAGCTCGGCGTAGTCGTTAATGGCAAACTCAACCGCCTGAACTTCGGCGATCGCCCGTTCGAGATCGTATTCGGGTAAAATACCGAGATCGATGATGTTGCCGGCGACAGAAAAAAGCAAAGCACTGTATAAAGGGTCAAAAGCAGCAGAGACTTGGCGCCGATAATCAGGCAATACTTTCAGTAGCGCCGCGTTGATCTCCTGTTTTTTCGCTTTGAACGGATCGCTCTCGCCTAAAATCCGCTGGGCCGCCCACAAGACCAAGGTCGAATTCTCGGCGGGACTGACTTCATAATTTAAGGTCGGTATAACCTGACAAGCAGCAGTTAAGGCAGCCAACTGCTGCTTCTCCGAGGCTTGGACTGCGCGGGCCATTGATAGCACCTGCTTAAGATAGCACGGCAGACACTCAGGCCTAGTTTTCACTGCTTAAACCCTCTGCCGCCACAGCTAGTGCGCATTCAATCCGCTTTTTCTGGAGTTCACAGCCGATGGCGTAATTACCGGCGATGTCACCGCTAAAGGCATACGAGTTGGCATAACAGCCCCCGCTGCAGTAAAATCGCGCCCAACAACTGCGACATTCTGTCTTGGTCATGATATTGACCCCCGCAAACATGTCTTGGACCTCGGGATGACGAATGCCGGTGAAGACCGTCCCGAGGCGGAACTGCTCCTGACCGACAAACTGGTGGCACGGATAGATCTCACCCTCGGGGGTGATCGCTACATATTCTTGCCCGGCACCGCACCCGCGAATTCTCCGTTCCATACAAGGGGCGTGGAAGGTTCCGATATTGAAGTGATAAAAGTTGATGGCCCGGCCGTTTCTCCTCAGCTCGATGATGGTCTCGGCCAACTTTTCGTATTCGGCAAGCAGAGCCGGCAAGTCAGCCTCGGTTAGCGCCAAGCCGCCGATTTTCGTAACCACCGGCTCCAAGGAGATCTCCCGGTAACCTAGGTCGGCCAAATGGAGCACATCTTGGCTAAAGTCCAGGTTATGGCGGGTAAAGGTCCCCCGGACATAATACCCGCCCGGCGGCTCCTGTGCCAAAAAGCGCGAAATATTGGCCTGCACTTGGGCATATCCGCCCTCCGTACCGGTGGCCCGCATCGCATCGTGCACCTGGGGGCGGCCGTCCAAACTTAAGACCACGTTGACCCGGTGTGCATTAAGATAGTCTCCGATTTCAGGGGTTAAGCCGGTTGCGTTGGTAGTGAGAGTTATTTTTAGCCTCTTCCCCGCTGCCTGAACCGCTGATTCGGCGTACTCGATCAACTGCCGGGTGACCGTCCAATTAAGTAGGGGTTCACCGCCAAAAAAATCAATAGCCAGGTTACGCCGCGAACCGGATGACGCGAGCAGAAAGTCGATACTTTGCTTGCCGACCTCAAACGACATCAAGCTGCGCTCGCGGCCAAAGTGACCGGTTGCCGCAAAACAATATTTGCACCGCAGGTTGCAGTCATGGGCAACATTCAGACAAATCGCCTTGAGCGCCGGATCCCGCTCGGCGCACGGCGGTTCGCTGATCGCGGTCCACAAGTAACCTTGCTCCACCAAATCCTGCAGCTCTTGCCAGCCCTCAGCGATCTGATCCGGCGAGAAGTGCTCTAAGCCGGGCAACTTTGGCGACGGCGGAGTCTCGCTGCCCAAATAATCGGCTAAGTGCCAGGTCAAATCATCCACCACATGCAAACTGGAGCTGTTCACATCAAGTAGATACTTTTTACCGGCGAGGGTGAACTTGTGAATCTGCGGTTGCCAAAATGGACTGGTCATCAATAAAAATCCTCCCCATAAAAAAAGAAGAGCACGAACAGACCGTGCGGCTGCTCATGTCCCCCGTAAAACGGCTGTAGCCTCGCGGTTTACTTGCGTTCACACTCCTGATTGCCGACGGTGCAAGAGGTCTTGCAAGCAGACTGACAGGAATTGTCGCATTCGCCGCATCCGGTACCGTTGGTAACATTCAACTTGCCTTTGATCAGAGTAACAATATGTTTGGCCACAGCTGATGCCTCCTCGCAAAAATGAGAAATTGGTGGACCTGAAGGGATTCGAACCCTCGACCTCTGCGTTGCGAACGCAGCGCTCTCCCAGCTAAGCTACAGGCCCATCCTTTACCTATATAATTTTAGTATATCCGCACCAAGAAATCAATCGCCTGACTAATGGGTTTGTTGACTTTTCTCGCGTTGTTCGTTGATCTTCATCAAGCGAACGATGTTGCTCCGCTCCATCTCATCCAATTTCATTTCAATAAACTTCACATTTTGTTGTAAGCGCGGAATCAGAATGTGTTCAAGCGCATTGACCCGCCGACGAATGCGTTCCAACTCGTCAGCCAAGAGATCGACGGCCTTCTCGATCGCCGCCAGCTTGACCAAGAGCGGGAAAGCCTCGGCTAACCGGGTCAAGCTCTGATCGAGGTTTCCGGAGGTTTCGGCAAAGCCATAAGGAAAGCTGGCTTTGGCAGCACTCCCTTCAACCTCAAGCTCCGGAACGCTGACTCCCAAGATTGAGCTGGGGCGGTAGCTGATCTCCACCTGATTGTTAGATAACATCAGGGCGTGCTGCAGAACCTCTTGCCCGGTTGTCAACGCAGCCAACTGCTGATAGCGTGAAGCCTCCGCCAATTGTTGCTGGAGGCGGCTCCGCAATTGGTGCGATTCTCTGGCCAATTGTAAAAAGGTTTTGACCATTTCATCCTGCTTATCTTTGAGCAGTTTATGACCGCGCTCCGCTATTTTCAGCCGACGCCGAAAGGTCGTCAGCTGCATGCGGGTAGCGTTTACCGTCTGCTGCATACTCGATCTCTCCTAAGATGCGCTCGCGGGCAGATACTTGTCGATGTACTCGTCATGAACCCGTTTGAGCTCTTCACGTGGCAACAGGGCCAGCAGCTCCCACCCGATGTTGAGGGTTTCCTCGATCGAGCGGTTACAATCCACCCCTTGGTGAATGTAGCGGGCTTCGAACTCCTGAGCGAATTTGGCCATGATCCGGTCGGTCTCACTCAGGGCCGACTCACCCAAAATACCGGCTAACTCCGCAGCCTCTTTGCCTCGGGCGTAGGCAGCATAAAGCTGGTTCATGGTGTCGGCATGATCTTCCCGGGTTTTTCCTTCGCCGATACCCTTATCCTTCAGCCGCGACAGGGAGGGCAAGACGTCAATTGGCGGATAAATGCCCTTGTGGTGCAAGGCCCGGCCCAAGATCACCTGGCCTTCGGTGATGTACCCGGTGAGGTCAGGGATCGGGTGAGTTTTATCGTCCTCGGGCATAGTCAAGATCGGGATCAAGGTAATTGAGCCCGGTTTGCCTTTGATCCGTCCGGCGCGTTCATATATTGAAGCCAAGTCGGTATACATGTAACCCGGATAACCACGTCGTCCGGGGATCTCTCGTCTCGCCGCCGAGACCTCGCGCAGAGCCTCGCAATAGTTGGTCATGTCCGTTAGGATGACCAAGACATGCATCCCGAGGTGGAAGGCCAAATATTCAGCGGCGGTGAGCGCTACACGAGGCGTAGAGATCCGCTCGATAACCGGATCGTTGGCCAAGTTGAGGTAGAGTACGGTTCTTTCTAAGGCGCCCGCCTTTTCAAAGCTAGTGATAAAGTAGTTGGCCTCCTCGAAGGTAATACCCATCGCCCCGAAGACTACCGCGAAGTTCGCCGCTTCATCGCCTAAGACCCTGGCCTGGCGGGCGATCTGCGCTGCCAACTCGGCATGCGGCAAACCGGAACCGGAGAAGATCGGTAGTTTCTGCCCGCGCACCAAGGCATTCAACCCATCAATTGCCGAGATTCCGGTTTGGATGAACTCCGAGGGGTAATCCCGTGCGTAGGGGTTAATCGGTCGACCGTTAATATCCAGTTTCTGATCGGGAATAATCCGCGGGGCATCCCCCATGACCTCGCCAACGCCGTTAAATACCCCGCCGAGAATGTCTCTGGAGACATCGAGAGTCTGGGCTTTCTCTTGAAAACTGATCTTGGTGCCGCGCACATCAAGACCCCAGGAGCCTTCAAAAACCTGGAGCAAAGCTCGGTCCGACTGAGCATCCAAAACTTTGGCGTGGCGCAACTCACCACTCGGCATCTCTACGGTGACCACTTCGCCGTATTTAACGCCCTTGACTTTCTCCACTAACAACAGTGGGCCCGCAACTTCGGTAATCGTTTTGTATTCTCTACGCAACCTCTTCACCCCCCGCGAAAGTCTGCACAATCTCTGCTTCGATCTGGGCGAATGCATCCAAATTGGTTTCCGGAATGAATTTCGCCCTGGCCATCCGCTCCAAGACCTTAGCCCCGAGGATCTCTTCCAACTTCACTCCATTTTCCAACGCTGTCTGGGCTTCGCGATAAAACAGCAGAATCATCTTGATCATCAGAGCTTGTTTCGTCAAGGAGGTGTAGGTGTCGACCTCATCAAAAGCATTTTGGTGTAGGAAGTCCTCCCGGATTAAACGGGCAACCTCCAGCTTCAGACGATCCCTCGTCGACAGAGCATCCACCCCGACGAGCTGAACGATCTCTTGCAGCTCAGATTCGGCCTGCAGCAAAGCCATAACCTCCCGCCGGTGTTGACTGAATTCTCCCATCCCCTGCTCCTGGAGGTATTCATCAATGACTCCCAGATAAAGCGAGTAACTCTGCAACCAGTTGATCGCCGGGAAATGTCGGCGATAAGCCAAGTTGGCATCGAGGCCCCAGAAGACTTTGACCACCCGTAGCGTATTCTGGGTCACCGGCTCGGAGAGGTCTCCACCTGGCGGCGAAACCGCACCGATCGCAGTGATTGTCCCTTCGCGCGCACTGCCGTCCGGGTTGGTCCCAAGACAGACAACCCGCCCGGCCCGTTCGTAAAACTCGGCGATCCGTGAACCGAGGTAGGCCGGATAACCCTCTTCACCCGGCATCTCTTCCAAACGACCGGACATTTCGCGCAAAGCTTCCGCCCAGCGCGACGTCGAATCCGCCATGAGCGCGACATCATAACCCATATCTCGGAAATACTCGGCGATGGTGATACCGGTGTAGACGGAAGCCTCTCGGGCGGCAACCGGCATATCCGAAGTATTGGCGATCAAGATCGTCCGCTCCATTAAGGGTAGACCGCTCTTGGGGTCTTTGAGTTCGGGGAAAGAGAGGAGAACGTCGGTCATCTCGTTACCGCGCTCGCCGCAACCGATATAAACGATGATATCCGCATCCGCCCACTTGGCCAATTGGTGCTGAACGACGGTTTTGCCGCTGCCAAACGGCCCTGGAATGCAGGCCATGCCACCCTTGGTGACGGGAAACAGAGTATCGATGACTCTCTGCCCGGTAACCAGAGGAATCTGCGGATTGAGTTTTTCGCGGTAGGGCCTGATCTTACGGACCGGCCATTTTTGCAGCATCGATAGCTGTTTAATCCCATCAGCCGTCTCGACCTCGGCGATCGTCTCCTCAACCGTGAAAGAACCCTGCTCAATCCGGAGCAACTTTCCGGAGATGCCCGGCGGCACCATGATCCGGTGCTTGACCAGAGCGGTTTCCTCCACTACACCCAAGATATCGCCGGCGGAGACTTGCCGGCCAACCTCTACCAGCGGGGTAAAATCCCACTTGCGGTCGACATCGACGGCTCGTAAGCTAATGCCTCGGCTGATGCGGTCGCCGGATGCATCGTATAACCGATTGAGCGGACGTTGAATACCGTCATAAAAACCGCCGACAAGACCGGGAGCCAGTTCAACACTTAAAGGCATACCGGTACTTTCGACCGGCTCACCCGGACCGAGTCCGGTGGTTTCCTCATAGACCTGAATAAAAACCCGGTCACCCCGGACCTCGACGATCTCTCCGACGAGTCGTTCGTGTCCGACCAACACAACATCATACATTTTTATACCCTGCATCCCCCGGGCGACGACCAACGGACCGGCCACTCGGATTATTTCACCATTAGTCACGGTTATTCTCCTCCCAAGCCTAGAATATCTGCTCCCACAGCTTTTTCCAGCGAAAACCTCAGTTTTTCCAAGGCTCGCTCTGCTGAGACCTCCACAGGCAGCAAACTAATCGCCGGCAGTACTTGTTTGCTGTTCAGGCCGACCAGAACCTCTTTCGCCGGAGCTAAATCCTCACTGATCAGAACGATCGCATAATCGGCAGTAAATGAGGTTAAGAGTTCTTCGACCTCCGCCGGATTGGTGGCGGCGAAAACCTCGGCCCCGAGAGCCCGAAAAGCTTCAACTGTACCAGGTCTGCCAATCACGGCAGCTTTATACATAAGAACCCCACAACCTTTCCCGAATCGTCGCAGCCGGCAAACCAAAAGCCTTGCCCTGCAAAGCCACTCGAACCAGTCTGACCTCGTTCTCTTTGGCCAAAAAATAAGCGAAGACCGGCTCATACCCTGTGGCTACCAACTTGGCCCGCCGGAGATAAGCCATTTTCAGCTCATCGGACTCCCTTTCCAAGGGTAGCCAATTGTTATCTTTCAGCACCGTTTCGAAGGTCTCGGCCAAATTGCGGCCATATTTGGTCCCACCAACAGCGGCAACAGCTTCTGCCGCACTTAGCTCGCTCCACCCGGCCAGTAACTGCCTGGGGATGGTCCCTGCAGGCAAAAAGCTGAGCTCTTTCTGTTCCCTAGTTGGATAAATGCCCTGCTGTTCTCGCCTGATGATCAGCCTGAGCAAGGTCTGCAGGTTCGTTAGGTCGGCAAGTGTTGCCAGAAAACCTAAGGCGAAGTCGGCTTTGCGGAAACGAAAAAGGGTATAAAGATAATCATAGCACCGCTGATCAAGGATAAGATCGATCAGCGCCGGATCCTCGGTCCGCTCGTAAGCGGCGAAAGCCTGCATCACCGCGGAGTAATGGCAAGCCACCTCCGGGCTCGCCTCCTCAGGCTGCTCGAAAACAAGATCCACCATCTTTTGAGCACCATACCAACCCACCTGCAAACGGCTCAGGTCCGGCTCGGCTCGCTTGATGAACGACTTGACCAAATATTTGAGGTTGGAAAAGTCAGCCATAACAAACGGCATACCGGTGAGCAAATCGCCGGGGACCAACTCGGTATGCAATGCTTTCAGCTCCGTCAACTGAGCTTTCTCCAACTCTTGGTAGCTCAAACCCTCGGCCAGATACTCGCCAAAACGACTTTCCGACAGCAGCCGAACAGCCGTCTCCATGGAAGGAGCCTCGGCAATTTGCCGAAAGGTGTCCGTGCTCAGAATCTGATTTTGCAAAGCCTGAACTTTACCAACTGCATAGGCATATTCATCTGGTCTGTATACCCGCTCCACCTCAGGCTTCCCCACCGGAGCACCTCCTACAGCTCACCAAAAAGCATTTTGGCAATTTCCGGCTCATATTGATCAAAAAACAGTTCGGTCAAGACATTGACCGTGGCGTTGACGGTATAGTCTTCGCCGACTAAAATAAACCCGCCCTTATACTCACTACCGAGCGGCTCACCTAGTACCAGTTGGCCAGTACGCCCTTGGGCTTTGAGGGCGGTATTCACGGTAGCGATAATCTTGGGAGCTCGCTCCTTATCGTCCTCCGACCAGCGGACAACTTCATCACCGGTCTGGACGGCGGCCAGTAGCAGAGTTTTCATTAACCGTTCGTAGGCCTCCGGATCAACCTGGATGAATCGGTCGCAGACATAGGCGGCGGTTTCCGCCAAGACCTCGGCCTGGGCCGCCAGTTTAGCCTCAACCGCAGCCCGCCTGGCAGCGCCGAGAATCCTCGCCTGATCTTCCCCGGCCAGCCGTTCGGCCTCAGCCTGAATCTGAGCGGCCAAACTCTTGCCCTTCGGTTCCGCTGCAGCCAAGATCTCATCGACCTGTTTTTGCGCCGCACTTAGTATCTCCGCAACTTCCGCCTGGGCCCGCTCCCGAATATTGGCGATCAGCCTTTCCAGGTTGGAGCCGGGCTCCACCGCGGTCGTTACCTCTCTTGCTACTTCGCTCATCTTTAAACCACCTTATAGCGGAATTCCGTTCAACATCAATAGGCTGGCTAAGAAGGCCAACACCGCATAGGTTTCAACCATCGCCGGATACGTAATCGCCTTCGCCAAATCTTCAGGGCGTTTAGCGACAATCCCCATACCGCCGGCACAGGCCTTACCCTGCGCAATTGCGGACAACAAGCCAACTACTGCAATTGGGACCGCAGCCAAGAAGAACATACCGCCCTGATACAAGGTTAGCGGAACAAAGTTGGCCAGATCAAAAACACCGATCTTGGTCATAATCATAAACCCGATCAAAAGACCGTAAATCCCCTGCGTGCCGGGCAAAGCTTGCAAGATCAAGGTTGCCCCAAACCGGTCCGGTATCTCCGTTACAACACCGGCGGCCTGTTCACCGAGGCGCCCAAGTGCGCGGGCCGATCCGATCCCTGGGAAAACAACGGCGATTGCTATGCCTAAAAATGCTAATACTGACCCCCATGCGATTTCCATGATAATGCTCCTCCTTTAATTACTTAAATTTTGTTCTTGGTCCGGTATCACCTGGACCAGTTTGGTTCGTAGTGCAAAGGGTTCGAAAAGGCGTCCGCCGCTTTCGAAACACTTGCCGAAAAACTCAACATACTGTAATCTGCTGGAGTGCACATAGGCTGAAATGACGTTGATCAGCAGGTTAAAGACATGGCCAACACTGAGGATCAACCCCATGGCTATCAGTCCAACTACCGGAACTCCGCTGACCATCCTGGAGACATCGTTAATCACCACACCGATAACCCCCGAGGCCAGACCCAGCGCCAGCAAGCGCGAGTACGACAAGACATCACCCAGCCAGCTGCTTACATCAGCTAGACTCATCAAGCCCTTGAAGAACTTTTTGATCCACGATTTTTCATGCCGCCCTTGGGTGAGAACCAAACCGACTCCGCCGGCAATCGCAACCGCTTTCCCAACCGTCGAGAAACCAATCAGGATTAAGCATAAACCGCCAATAAAAACCCACCACAAACCCTGATCGAAGATAGCATCCCAGATTCTACCCTGTCTCAGATTGTGCACGAAAGTCACACCCAAGCCGACAAAGAGATGCACCACCCCGAGGGCGAGACTGACGATAAGCATCTTAAGTGGGTCTTCAGCAGGGTTGAACCATATGGTTGGTATCGGCAAGAGGTTACCAAACCATGATCCGGTCAAAACCCCAAAGATGAACGATGCAAGACCACCCATAAACAAAACGCGCAAAAACTTCAGTCCGTCACCCACAGCTCGGGTACGCTTGGTAAGCCAGAGGGCCATAATGGCTAGAATAACCCCGTAACCGGCATCGCCCAAAGCCATGCCGAAAAAGATGAAAAAGAACGGGGCGAAGGCAGGGGTCGGATCGGCGCTGCCCGGCGCAGGAATGCCTGCGGTTGTGGTTATGGTCTCATATGGCTCAACCAACTTAGGATTAGACAAGGCCACCGGCGGAACCTCATCCTCGGCCGGCTCCAGCTCTTCGACGACGGCGACCGGAAATGTTGATTCGATAGCCTCTTTGGTTCTGGCAAAATCGGCTTCCCGGCACCAACCATTAATAAACAAGACGTGGCCGGTATCCCCAAAAAGCTGGGCGACGGTAGCTTTTTTCAGTTCAAAACTTAAGATATCATTGAGGGAAAGCAATTTGGCGATTGCCTCGTTTAAACGGGCCAGCTCCGCGTGTACTGCATTGGCTTTCTCGGTAATTTCCGAGAGTTTGGCCTGAAGGCGCCGATGCTCCGTCTTGGGATCAGCTTCACTCTGCGGCAATTTAGCTTCGCTAAAGCCGTATTTCGAGAGTAGTGTCTGAACGAGTTCCTGATCCTGGCGCTGATATAAGCAAAAAAGAAATGATCTTTGCCCCTGCTCGCTGATGACCTCCAGGTGCACCGGGACGTCGGTCAGCGCCGCGAGCTCGGCGGTCAAGCCGGTTAGCTCGCGACTTTCGATACTACCCAATCTGCTCACAGTGGTAAGGGTATTACCAACTTCGTCCAGGGGAGCATCCAAGTTGAGCCAAGGAGTCAGCTCATCCAAAATCCGCTGATAATCAGCTGCCGATTTCATCAAATCGGACCAGCGGCGCTCCAGATCCTGGACCTGGTCACATAACGCCATGACCGGGCCTGGCTCCTGGGCCACGGAAACAAAGAGTTCTTCGGAAACAGGAGTGCGGAGACTCGCGAATTGTTCGATGATACCTTGCTTGGGACGAAACTTCTCTCGCAGCAACTTGATACTGCTGCCAACCTTTTTCAAATCGGCTTCCA
>JAAYHC010000061.1 GCA_012735535.1 Bacillota bacterium | reverse complement strand
TTGCCTTAACTGCTTAGCTCGTTCCCGTAATATCCTTTTAACCCCGTCCGGGTCTTGTTCCATACTTATTTTTGTCCCTCCCCCTTATTATACAAATGAGGTTAATTTCATTAAGGGAGGAGGAGGAGGAGGAAGGATAAAACCATATATAACATTAGAGTTTCGGGACAGCCTCCGTGATTGGTGGGGTGATTAGTCCTAGCGGTTAATAACTTCTCCCTACCGTTCCAGCGCTTTCAGCGACTCCAAGGAATCCTGCAAGAGCTGCAAGGTGTACTCGTAGTTGTGAATACCCCAGCTGCGATCATTCATGACCAGCTTGTAGTTGGTATAGGCATTCTCTAAAACCAGATGCGGATCGTTATCAAACGGCAGCGTGCCGCCGCGGTGGCAAGTCGCACACTTGTCGCCCGGTTTGTAGCCTGGTAAGATGCCGTTGTTGTACTTCTTCAGCAACGTCCCCAGCTCTTGCCAGAGCGCATAAATCTCAGCCTGCTTACCCCGGTAATTGAAGTCGGAGAGATCCGCATGGCAAGACAGGCAAACGGCCGTATTCAGCAGATCGTCCGCCTCATGGCCTTCGCGCACCGCGTTCGGATTATCCGGAGCCGGTCCGAAGCCGCCGAGTTTACCGTCAGGTCCGGCATCCCGCATCCGCATAGTATGGCCGCCGAGTTTGCGAATTCCGTTAGCATCCACCTCGGTGACTACGGTGCTCATATGGCACAGCACACACTTCTCCTCGGTGTTATGCGGATTGGTCCGCGAGTAAGTTTTCCCCGGATACTCGTAAGCCGAGCCTAACTCCCCGGCAGTTCCTTCTAAAAGCGCATTTTGCCATTTTTCTTCGTGACAAGTCCCGCACAGCTCCGCTTTGGCCAGGCGCAATCCGGCCTCGTTTTCGCGGCTGATTTGGTGGGGATTGTGGCAAGTCTGGCAGCTGATGCCTTTGCCCAACGGCTCGGGCAACTTACTGAAATCAAAGAACAATGGGCCATTCGGGTACATCGGCTTCTTGAACTCCACATCGCCAAAGCTCTTCTGCGACTCTTTCGCCATGTTGACCGCATCGGCAAAGCCTTGCGGGTAATGGCACTTTGCGCAATTCAACAGCAACGGTTGGGCGATTTCATAGTACCCGAAAGCGTAGCCATCCGCGTGCCGGGATTTCTCCCATTCCGCATATTCACCATGACACTGTCCGCACTGCGCAGCTTCATAGGAGACCATGATGTTTGCTAGTTCACCCGGACGGCCATCGATACCAACGTGCGGTCCACCCGGCCCGTGGCAGGATTGACAGGACATCCCGGCCACCGCCCGCTCCTGATGACAACTCAAGCAAGTAGCTTCATCACTGACGATGGCTTTTTCGCGCGGCAGAGCCGTGATCTTTAACGTCGTCGGCTCACTCGCGAGGCTGCCATGGGGATCCCGATCTTCAGCGATCAGCACGGCGACATAGGTGCCCTCCTGCTCAGCCACAAACCAGGGGTATTGCGCCGTGATCCCCGACCCGCCGTCACTGTCTTGCAATTGGGAGGTAAGATCGTGGACTGTGCCGTCAGCTCCGATATAGCCTAATTGCCAAGTCCAACCGAATTGACGTTGATACCAGTCATCATTCTTACCATAGGCATCAGGCCGGCGACCGTCAGGATTGTACAGTTCGGGCGAGTGAAAATTACGGTCCAGCGCTCGCGCAGCCAAGAAGACCTTTTCCCCGACGACAACAGTAGTAGCCCCGGAGGAAATTTTCAGTTGACCGGTTGGCTCTTTTGTGGGCGGATATGGACCGGCGATCACAGCCGGTTTCGCCTCCGGGGCTACGTTGATAGCTTCGATGGTAACTTCGGCCGTGCTAACCTCCCCGGCCGAAAACTCATTTTCCAAGATCAATTTGACGGTATAACGGCCCGGCGCCGGAGGTGTGAAGTTAAAGGAGAGCGGTGAACTTCCGGGGATCGGGCTCGGCTCAAGCTGTAAAGGCTCATTAGGAATATACGGGTTATACACGAGATTACCTTGTTCATCCCGGATCTCCCAGCGAATTCCGTAGCGGGAGACGTTTTTCGAGGCCGATGCATCCAGTCCTGTGCTGGTGTTGTACGGCACCGGGCCGGTCTCCGGCGTCCGACCACCCCGGGTCAGGCTGGCCACCGGTTTGCCTTTGGGTGCCGGAAAGATACTCGCCGAAAAAGATGATTCCGCAGTAGCGGAAACCGTTACTTGACTCTCGAACGGTTCATAATCCGGACCCTCTAACCGAATCGTATAAACGCCCGGCGGTGCCTCGATTCTAAAGACCCCTTTCGCGTTGGTCACCGCCTGATACCCTCCGGGCTCAAGGGTTACCGTGACCCCTGCCGCCCCGGGCAAAGAAAAGGGAGCTTGGGGGTTAATCGTTGTGATCTCCCCAACGAGGACCCCACCCTGGTTGGTGCCGGCGCTCTGGGCGTAGGCGAAGACCGCCACGAAACCGACCGCGAGCAGGATCGCAGTTAAGCGGAGAAAGGATTTTGCTTTGACTGTCAAATGAATCACCTCGCAGTTAACTTCCGCCTAAATTTAAATTACTTTCCTAGTAAGTAATATCCTGCCTAAAAAAAAGAAATGGCCACACCGCGAAAACCCTGCGGGTGGCCGACCAGGTGCAAACTAATTTGCTTGTTTACTGGGCCGGAGCCTTCTCGATTTTAGCTGTCAAAAGTCGGGTCTGACCGTTACGATTAATCAAAATGGCTACCGTTTCGCCAACTTTGGTCTGCTGAATCAGTTCGACCAGATGGTCGCTGGACTTGATCTCGACCCGATTGATCTCCAAGATGACATCATAGCGGGCGATCCCGGCTTTATCGGCTGCACTGCCGGGCTCAACATCCATCACCAAGACTCCTTTATTAGTCTTTAAACCCAAGGCTTTCACGATCTCGTCAGTGATGGTGGTGATGGTCACGCCTAACCGCGGCCGGATGACCTGGCCATGGTCGATGAGATCGTTGAGTACTTCTTTGGCGGTATTGATTGGGATAGCAAAGCCGATACCTTGCGCCGCCGCATTAACCGCGGTATTGATGCCGATGACCTCGCCATAGAGGTTCAGCAACGGTCCACCGGAGTTGCCCGGGTTGATCGCGGCATCGGTTTGGATTAGATTTTTGTATCTACGCGGCTGGCCATCATTGTCGCGAATCGTCAACGGACGGCCTTTGGCACTAATCACGCCCGCAGTCACCGTCCAGTCCATCCCATAAGGGTCACCGATGGCCACTACCCATTCGCCAATTCTCAGCTTATCCGAGTCGCCCAGCTGCAGAGTAGGCAAGTTCTTGTCTTTGGCATCAATCTTCAACACCGCCAGATCAAGGCTGGCATCCGCCCCGACAATCTCAGCCGTCAGGGGTTCTTCGTAACCATAAACATAAACTTTGATCACATCGGCGCCCCGCACGACATGGTCATTGGTCAAGATATACCCGTCTTCACGGATGATAAAACCGGAGCCCATACCCGAACGGGGTGGCTGTTCCGGAGTGGTGATATCGCCGAAGAAATAGCGGAAAAACGGATCATTAAAGAACGGATTATCCCTCAGATACTGGCGGGAAGCCGGCTGGTACGTAGTTTCAATTTTGACCACCGCTTTCGAAGCCAGTTCAGCTACGTCGGCAATGGCGTACGGGTCGGTAGGTATCGCAATCGGTTTGATGCTCACCGGTTCTGACGCAGAAACTTCTGCCTTGACGGGAGCCTCGACCAGCAGCCTGGCGGAGATAAAGCCGCCCATCACCGCCGCAATAACTCCGACGATCAGCAGTGGAAAATAGCTTCTTAATCGTTTAAACATGGCAAGCTCCTCCTCAATCACAGAATCAGCTTAATATCGGAATGAATGAGCTAATCTCATTAAGTCTTGCACCGCAAGGTTACCGACAATACTGTAGGTGACATTGCCTTTGTGCCAAGTCAGCACATAACCGTCGGTTGTCCGGACCAAAAAAGCCTCCGTCTCCTCCATCAAGAGCTTGGTAGCCTGGGCAGGTGAGCCCGGGCGGATCGACCAATTATCGGGATAAAAGGTCTGAAAGACCGAAATGCTGTTTAGCCCGTCGGCAAACTGTAATTGTACGGTATCAGCCGGTCTGAACCGGGAGAGTACCCGGCCTTTGGTAAAGCGATATCCCGGCGGGAGATTAGTCGGATACCTGATGGTTTGGCCGAGCTGTTTTTGCAATAAGACTACCTGTTCCGGTAATTCCGGATGCTCAATCCGCACCACCTTATCCCGGATGCTCGGCGAATAAACGAAGAGGCTCGGATCCAAATCCTCAACCAGTTCAAAAGAGCTATACGCTCTCATTTCGAGCAGATCCCCATCCGGGCTATAACGCTCAAGCCTCAGGACTATGCCGGTTTCCACGTCGATCCACAAAACCGTAGTTGGATTGCTGGCGTACAGGGGACGCAAGGCAAAGATGGCGGTTTCCCGGCCGGCAATCAGCGCGCTCCCGTTGTAAGCGGCCTGGTAGTTGTGGAAAAGTCTGGTTAACTCGGCCGGAACCTCTTCGGGCAAACAACAGCCCACACCATCACTAATATAAACCGTGCGGTCAAGCAGCGAAATCTCCCATTGCTTGCCGGCGTTGTTGATGATAATAAAAACCGGATTGCCCTGAGCATCTAAATACTCCCACCGATTACGATCGGGCCAACGGTGAAAGGTTTTAATCACCCAGCTCTCCGGTCGCCCGTCGGACCAGGTGGTATTGAGCATCGTTCCGACGAAGGAGTGTCGAAAGGGAGCCAAGACAGCCTTTTCCAGTAATCCGGGGTCTGGCTGAGCTAAGGCAAGATCCGGGAGAGTAGTAAATATGAGTAAGGTAATGATTGTCAAAGCCAGACGGAACATCTGTGTCATCCGAGTCTCCTCGCAGGCTTAAAAATGATGGCTCACCAAGATCACTCCAGCGCCGGTAATCTCGGACGTCACCGGTTGCTCAAAGACGCCGGCCACCGAAACAGGCCTCAGCTTACCGGCCAAATCGGACTCCGTAATCAGGGGTGGGATTTGCTGACGCAGCGGCTCGCTCTGTTGCAAACGCCGGTGCTCGACGAGTAAAAACTGCAAATCGGAAAATGGCTCGACCTTGGCCACCTTAGTTCCTTGGGCCAGCGGCATGCCGATCACGCCGAAAAGCAAACCCAGCGCACCGGCGTACACAAAGGGCTTAAAACTTTCCAGCCAGCGCAAAAGCCTATTTGCCAACGAGCTTTGTTCCAAACGGGCCTCAAAGCGGGAATGAAAATCGAGGGGGAGGTCGACAACCTCCAAGGCGGAAAAGAGCTCCTTAGTGCGAACAAGTTGCAGGTATTCGTTCCGACAGTGGCTGCAGCGTTCCAAATGGACCCTGACCGCTCTGCTTTCAGCTGGTGAGACTTCCTGATCAATATAGGCTGACAAGAGCTGATCAATCTTACGGCAGTCCACCATTAAACACCACCCTCTATACGTCCTCGTGGACTGTTCCGGGTAGCCAGTTCTTTGCCTTGCCAAAGTCGTGCAGATAGTTGCGCAGGGCCTTGCGCCCCCGATGGATGCGCGAGCGAACCGTACCGATAGAACAGTCCATGATATCAGCGATTTCTTCGTACGTGAACCCTTCGACATCGCAGAGAATTACTGCCAATCGGTACTCGACCGGGAGTCGATCCAGAGCCTTCTGGACTTCGCCGACAAAAGCTTTTTCCTCAACCATTTGGGATGGGTCGGTCGACTGATCCGGCACCATCTTGGTGAACTCGCTGTCTTCGTAGTAGACAGGCTCGTCAAGTGACTCCTCCCGAAACTTAGAGCGTTTCCGAAGGGTATCTACGTAAAGGTTAGAGACGATGCGGTACAACCAACTCTTGAAAGAAGTGCCCGGTTTGAATGAACGAAAAGCCCGATACGCCCTCACCAAGGCGTCCTGCACCAGATCTTCGGCCTCCTCGCGGCTGCCGCAGAGCCGGTAGGCGATATTGTACAGGTACCGCTCATGCTCCTGAACCAGTGAGGCAAATAAATGCCGATCACTCTCAACCGTGCGTTCTTGAGTTTTAGTCTCTGCAATTACCTGGGCCCAGGCCACTCGTAATCACCGTCTCTTTACGTAGTAACGAACCGGTCTTTAAGAAAGTTCCCTGTCGCATATGGAGATACTTTCAGTATAACCTAAATTGCTATTATTGAAAAGGATGATCCCTTTTTGCCTACCATCGCGCACGTGCTCCGGCCGGTTGCCGGGGGCATGTTACGCCATTGGCAAGTTTTGGCGGAACACTCCCGACAATTTGGTTTTCAGACCGTGGTCATTTCGGCAGAGGCGAATGATTTGAGCGCTCTGGCCGAATTCGCCGTGCGAGTATTGCCGCTGCCTTTATCCGCCGCACTACCAGACCGCAACGACTGGCGTTGCAGACAGCTGCTGCGCAGTTATCTCGCCGAGATTAAGCCGGATTTAGTGCATTTTCATGGTTTCAAGGCCGCCTGTCTCGGCGCGCTGACCGGGAAAACAGCGGAAAGGAGCGTATACACGGTTCATAATTTCCATCCACCTACCGCCACCGGGCTGCTGCGCCGGCTCTACCCGAGGGCCGAACGCTTTATCGCCGACCGCACCCAAGCAGTAATTTGTGTGGCGGATCTGCAACGGCAATATCTAGCTGCCATTCCTCGCTATCCGACCGGCAAGCTCCGGTTGATCTATAACGGAATTGATCCGCTCCGCTTTCGCCTCGCCGACCATACCCGTCTGGCTTTGGCCGGCGCGCTCCGGGCTGAACTGGGTATCGACCCGGCTGCTCCGTTCATCCTGACACTGGCCCGGCTCATTCCGGCCAAAGGACTAACAACCCTGCTGACAACCGCTGAGCTAGTGCAAGACAAGTTCCCGGCTGCCCGCTTCATCATCGCCGGTGATGGGCCCGAAAAAATAAACCTCCAGGACCAAGCAGCTCGGCTCAACCGGCGAGTCGGCGGCGAAGTAATTCGGCTGGTCGGCGCGGTGGCTGACCCGCTCCCCTACTATGCAGCAGCCGATTTATTTGTCCTGCCATCGTGGAGCGAAGGCCTGCCTCTGTCGATCCTTGAAGCCCAGGCCTCCGGTCTGCCGGTGGTGGCCACCGCCGTTGGCGGCATCCCGGAAGTGATCATCCCCGATCAGACCGGATTGTTGGTCCCTCCCCAAAACCCGACACTATTAGCGGAAGCCATCTGCCGACTCTTGGCTGATGTCGACGGGCGCCAGCGGCTGGCGGCAGCCGGCCGGGCCCGTACCGCCGCGTTTTTTTCCGAACAAAAGATGGTGGCCGAAACCTACGCGCTCTACCAAGAGCTACTATCTTAAGGAGGTGGCAACTTGCGGCGACTGGGCTGGGTTCTCACCGTTATAACGCTTATTGTTTGCTGCCGCGCTCCGGCCTCTGCCGGCACGCCCCGCACGCCCGCCCAGATAGTCGTCCTGGTGGGCGGGGTCTCCGCGGCCGACCTTCTCGAGCTGGAGCTGCCGTTTCTCAAAGGGGAAGCACTCAGAACCGGAGCCATCGCCCTCTTGAACACCCGGACGGCCGGGGCGTACTCGCCGGAGAACTGCTATGCCAGCCTCGCCACCGGTGCACGGGCACAAGCCCCAAGTGATGTCCGCCTCTTTTTGGCGCTCGATGAAGTCTATTCCGGTGATCCGGCCGACTCACTCTACCGCCGCTATTACTGGCAAGATCCGTCGGCCCCGCGAGACCCACAGCTGACGCCGGCGTTTTTGGTCAATCTCGGCTCCCTGCAGCGGAGCCAAGCCCAGTTGAAATACACTGTCCAGACCGGTTTGATCGCCTCTGTGCTCAGGGCCCGTGAGAGTTATCCGCTCATCATCGGTGCCGGTGATAGCCTCACCGAACCCGGTCGACCTGCTGCTTTACTGGCAATGGGACCTGATGGCCTGGTCCCGGCCGCCGACTTCGCCGGTGTGCTCATAAAAGATCCGACTTACCCCGGCGGACTGCACACGAACTACCGGGCCCTCTTGCAGCGCATCGAGTCGGCCCTGGCGCGCTACCCCGTCATCTTTGTGGAAGCCGGCGATTTTTTACGCTTGTATGACGAATCCGACCGGATGACCGCAGGTGCTGCCCAGCGTTGGAAGCGGAGGATGTTGGCCGAGTTGGACCTTTTTCTGGCCGAACTCACCGAGCTCACCGCAAAAAATGCCCAAATCTGGCTCGTCTCGGCCTATCCGGCCAAGCTTGCCTACCAAAGCGGTAACCCGGTCACTTTTATCATGACCTGGGGCGCCAACATCCCGCAGGGTTTGTTAACAAGTAATACCACCCGGCGGCCCGGACTCATTACTAACCAAGACTTCGCACCCGGTCTGCTGCAGCAACTTGGCCTGGCCGCCCCGCAAGCTCACGGCAGCCCGCTCGAGGTGACCGCTGCCCCGGAAGAGGCCCTCGCGCACCTGGTGGCCCTCAACCAACGCTGGGTCAGGGTCAATCAAGCGCGCTCACCGCTTCTCAAGACCTATGTTGTTTCCCAGATCATTGTCGTCGCCCTGGGCGCCGTATTGTTGCTACGCGTCCAACCGGGAGCCGGCCGGAGCAGGTCGGCAGCCGTAATCACCGCGCTTTGCCTAGCCGAGAGCGCTGTTCCCCTGATCCTGTTGGCTACCGGCAGCTTACTACCCTCACCTCTCTATTACGCCCTGGTGATCTGCGTGCCGCTGATCATCGGCGCCGGCGCGGTAGTGGGCCATCGGGTGAAGGAGACTTTTGCCCTGGTCTACCTTGGTACAACCGCAGCAATTATCCTCGACATACTCTGCGGTTGGGGGCTCGGCGCAAACTCGGTCTTGGGTTATGACCCGATTGGTGGGGCCAGGTTTTATGGGATCGGCAACGAATTCATGGGAGTGCTGATTGGCAGCTTTTGCAGTGGTTGGTCGTTGATTGGCCGGCCAAATTCCCTGACTTGGAACGAAATTCTGCCCTTGCTGACCGGACTCGGCTGCCTTTTTGTCCTGGGTTTTCCCGGCTGGGGCGCCAACGTCGGCGGCACGATCGGTTTTGCAGTCGCCTTGGCGGCCTGGCTCCTCCAAAAGCCTGGCCGGAAAATCAGAGTACGCAGCCTCCTCCTCTCCGGCCTCGGCATTCTCGTGGTGTTAACCCTCTTTGCCTGGTGGGATCTGCGCTTTAACCCGACAGTCTCTCACCTCGGGCGCTTTGCCGCAAATGTCGCCACCACCGGCCTCACCGGAGCCTGGGAGGTCTTTAGCCGCAAACTTGCTATGAATTGGCGATTGCTGCACTACACGATTTGGGCCGATGGCCTTATCGCTTTTGTCGCCTTGCTTGCCTTGACCTTCCGGCGACCGCGCGGTCTGGCCAAAAAAATCGCCGAAACAAATCCCCGGCTCATCCGCGGCTTTTGGGCCGCTCTTTTCGGTGCCCTCGCAGCCTTCATCGCAAATGATTCCGGGGTTGTCGCAGCAGCAACCCTGCTCATCTATCCGTCCTTCTTGTTGTTGGCCGTCGCTTTGGCGCTTACGGAGTAATTAAACGGCCGCCCGCAGCTTTATACAACCGATTCATGACCGCCGCACCAACACCGGTTGGCGGAAAGCCCTCGGCATAGATCACCGTAACGGCGGTCTGATCCAAATCGCGCAGGATCCCAAAAAGATTATGGGCTACTTCCGCCAAGTTTTCGCGGCTGCCGATGACCCTCGTCTCTGCTGCTTCGACGGTTAAGAAAGCCCTCGTCTCCTCCGAAACGATCAGCCCAACCCTTTCCCCGCCACGCTGCGCCTCGTTGACGAGGCTCTGGAGCAAAGCGGCGATTTCCGCGCTTGTTTCCGCCGAGACCACATACAACGGCGCCCGCGGTGCATAGTGCCGATATTTCATCCCGGGGGCTTTCGGCGTCTCTTGATCCTCTACTTCACCGGCGATGCGCACTTCACCAAGCACCGCTTCGAGCTGCTCACGGCTGATTCCACCTGGACGCAACAGATAGGGCACCTCACCCGATAGATCCAGCACCGTTGATTCCAAACCGATTTCGACCGGCCCCGCATCAATGAGCCCGGCGATCCTGCCCTGAAGGTCTTCCCAGACATGTTCGGCCCTGGTTGGGCTCGGCTTGCCGGAGAGATTGGCACTCGGCGCGGCCAAAGGCACTCCGCTGGCCGCAATTAGCGCTTGGGCCACCGGGTGAGAAGGCATCCGAATTGCCACCGTGTCAAGTCCCGCGGTAACCACATCCGGCACCAGTTCGGTGCGTGGCAAAACCACGGTCAACGGCCCCGGCCAAAAGCGCTCCATTAACTGTCGGGCTTGGTCCGGAATCTCGGCGGCAATCCGGGAGAGATCTGCAATCCGGCAAATATGTAAGATCAGGGGATTATCGGCCGGCCTACCTTTAGCAGTAAAAATAGCCCGGACAGCATCCGGGTTTAATCCATCGGCCCCCAGCCCATAGACCGTCTCGGTGGGGAAGGCGACAACTTCGCCTCGCTTGATCAGCTCGGCCGCCTGCGCAATGATCTCCTGATCAATGTTATTGGGGTCAACTTTCCACAGTTGGGTTTGCATCCTCGTGCTCATCCTCGTTCTCACTCAATAAGCAGGCAAACTCACTCGCATCCGTCTTGCCGACCGGCGGGACGCCGGTCAAGAAAGCGGCCCGGGCCATCATGTGAGCTCCAACCGGGGCGGTCATAAAGAGAAAAATTGCGGTGAGAATTTGCTTGATCCCCCAGGAGCCGGTATCAAACTGATGAATTAATGAGGCGATCAAGATGCCGATGAGGCCAAGCGTGGTCGCCTTCGAGGGAGCATGCAGACGCGTATACACGTCGGGAAAGCGCACCAGGCCGAGTGTCCCGGCAAAGATGAAAAAGAGCCCCAACAGCAGAACAAAGCTGGTTAGAAGGTCATTCCAACTAATCCCGGTCAAAAATCGACCCTCCAATCATAAATTTTGACAAAGCGACACTGCTTAAAAAGCCGAGGATGGCAATTACCAAAGCGGCATCGTAATAGACGTCGGTCGCAAATTTGATCCCTAGGACAATGAACAGAGCAACTATATTCGTGCTGAGGCAGTCGCTGGCCGCTACCCGATCCGGCAAACTCGGTCCGACAATGCAACGATAAACGCACATCCCCAGACAAATGGTGATAACAAACAAGCTGAAACTGGTCACCAGGTTTATCAGCACCTCAATACCCCCTCACTATCCGTAGAATCCTCCGTTCGAAGGTCTCTTTGATCTCCCGGCGCACCTCGTCTTCACTGGTCATGTTCAGTACATGCACGATGATCTGCTTGCGATCCGGCGTGATATCTACGCTCAAAGACCCCGGAGTTAAGGTAATCATATTGGCCAAAATAACGATGGCTAAATCAGATTCGAGCTCCAGCGGCACTCGCACAACCCCGGGATTAAGCTCGATCTTCCTCGCCAACGCCAGCCCGGCCACGATAAAATTTGCCTTCAATACTTCCCACAAGAATACGAGGGTGAGGTCAATAACCCACCAGACTCTGGACAAGTACAAATCCCCCGGCAAACTGCGGCGAAAAATAAAGAGTACGATGGCCCCGACAATGTAGCCGGAGAGGAAATTAGCCACCGTAAAGGAGTTATGCAGCAACATCCAGACAAAGGCCAAAAAGAGATTTAGGACAATCTGTCGTAACAAGGCTATACCTCCAAGAGCACAGCTCTGATATAAAGATCGGGATCCATCATCTGTTCCCCGGCGGCCATGACCAGCTCAAGCATCCAATCGGCACCTAGCCCCATGGCCAGCGAGATAGCGACTAAAGCTACCGCCGAGCAGAGCGCCGGGCCGTACTTAACCTTGGGATATTCGCGAGATGCCTGTCCCCAAAAAGCATAGCGAAAGATTTTCATCATCGAATATAAAGTCAACAAGCTAATCAGCACCGCGACCGTAACTAATAGATAATGCTTGGCGTCCAAGCCGGCAAGGATCAAGGCAAACTTGCTGAAAAACCCGGACATTGGCGGCGCTCCCGCCAACGAAATCCCGGCAAAGAAGAAGGTCCACCCGAGCAGCGGATACACTTTTAACAGGCCGCCGAGTTTGTGTAAATCTGTTGTACCGGTTAAGTCGTGCGTCACCCCGGCGGTCAAGAACAGTGCCGTCTTGACGATCATATTGTGAACGAGATGATAGATGCCCGCTGCTATTCCCAACGGGGTGAAGATGCCCAAGCCCATAATCATGTAACCGATCTGGCTGACGATATGGTAGGATAGCAGGCTTCTCATCCCAAACTGGCCAACGGCGCCAATGATACCGGCAGCCATGGTTGCGCCGGCGATAAACCGCAAAATAGTATGAGTATAACCAGGGTCAAAGGTAAAAAGCAACGTAAAGGCGCGGAATAGGCAGTACACTCCGACCTTGGTCAACAGCCCGCCCAAAACCGCATTAACTGCCGGAGGGGTCGCCGGATAACTCTGGGGCAGCCAGAAGTAAAGCGGAAAAATAGCGGCTTTGGTGCCAAAAACGACCATGAATATCATGGCAATGACGGTCAACAGTCCATGATCGGCTGCGGTTCGAATTTTCACGGCCAGATCGGCCATGTTGAGCGTACCGGTTACCGCATACAGTAAAGCCACGCCGATGAGGAACAAGGCCGAAGCTAACATGTTGATAACCATATACTTAAAGGTCTCGCGAAGCTGCGCCTTTTCTCCGCCCAAGGACATGAGCACATAAGATGAGATTAACATGATTTCAAAAAAGACATATAAATTGAAAATGTCTCCGGTTAGAAACGCCCCGTTGACCCCCATCACGAGCAATAAAAAGAAGGCGTAAAAATTGAATTTGCCGCGCTCGATATCAATGCTGTGGAAAGCATACAAGAGCACCGCCAGGGAAACGATCGCCGAAACCGTCAACATCAGCGCCGAAAAGATATCACACGCGAAAACAATGCCAAATGGTACCGGCCAATCACCGGCGCTGAAGGCTAAAATTTCCCCCGATCGGACCTGGGCCAGCAGCAAGAGGCTCCAAGCCAGGTTCAACCCCAGTACGACCAGAGCAACCAACTTCTGCCGGCTGAGCCGACCTTTGAGCATGAAGGTCAATATGGCGCCCGCAAGTGGCAAGAGTACCGGTAAAATGATCAGGTTATCTAGCTTCATCATCTACTCCCCGCAGCTGGTCTAAGTCATCTGTTTCATGCTCGGCAAAGATGCGATAGGTCAGGGTTAGGATGAGCGCGGTCGTGGCAAATCCAATAACGATGGCGGTTAAGTTCAACGCCTGGGGAATTGGATCCACATACGGACCGGCGTATCCTTCCCGCAAGATTGGTGCCCTCCCGGCTTTCAGCCTGCCCATCGTCATCGTCAACAAGAGGGTACCGTGGGAGATCAGGGTCGTCCCAAAGACCACTTTGAGCAGTCTGCGTTGTAAAATCAGCCACAGACCGCCGCCGAACAGCAAACCGATGAGTAGAATGACCACCAATTCCATCTTAATTTTCTCCTAAAGCTGTAATAATGGTCATCGTCACGCCAACAACCACCAAATAAACACCCAAGTCAAAGAGGACCGCCGTAGCCCATTCACTCTCACCGAACACCGGCAAGCTCAGATGCCCGAAAGCGCTGGTTAGAAAAGGCTTACCAAAGAGCATTGGAACCACACCGGTACCTAAAGAAAGAAGCAGGCCCAGTGCGATGAGCATCGGAAAATTCAATGGCAGAATACTGCGTTGATGTTTAATCCCATACGCCACGTACTGCAAGACAAAAGTGGCCGAAGTCATCAGTCCGGCGATAAACCCGCCGCCGGGAGCATTGTGTCCCTGCAAGAGCAAATAAATTGAAAAGATCAAGATCACAAAGACAACCAGCCGTGAAATCGTTTCCAGGATTAATGATTTCAGCGTGCTCGCCCCCTTAACTTAACCAATGCATAAACCCCCATGGCCGCGATGCTGAGAACGGTGATTTCCCCCAGCGTATCCAAGCCGCGGAAGTCAACCAAGATCACATTCACGATATTGCGCCCACCGCCCAGTTTCAGACTGTTCTCGATATAATAAGTGGAGAGCGGCTCGTATAAGCGAGTCCCATGTGCCGTCAAGGCCAGACCGGCCGTCACAACCCCGAAACCGGTTGCCGTAACGGCATCAATGAACTTTTTCTTCCGCGCTTCAAGATCCTTAAAATAGCTCGGCAAATGGGCAAAAGCGAGCAAAAAGAGGATCAAGCTAATAGTTTCGACGATTAATTGAGTCAAGGCCAAATCAGGCGCGCGGAAGATGACCCAAAAACTCGCGATGAAAAACCCAACGATCCCTAAAGCAATTAGGCCGATAACCCGGGATGAAGCAAGTATAAGCACGATAACTGCGACGACAAATAGCAAAGCAAAGAGCAGTTCAAACAAATTAACCGGAGCAAAATGCCAGGCATCGATAGCACGAACTTTCAGTAGGTACGTACCGCCAACAAAAACGACAAACGCACCAATAATATAAACCACATAGTCACGTAGAAAGCCGGTCATATACCAATCGGTCAGCTTGGCCGATCCATTGGTAAGCAGATCTAAACCCCAATCATAGATACGATTAGGATTGACTCTACTCTTGACCTTTTTAAATAACCGCCGGAGCGGCTCAATCAGCAGATACAAAACTGTCCCGGCGCCGATGGTGGCCAAGCTCATCAAGAGCGGAGTGGTTACCCCATGCCACAACCGGTAGTGTTCGGCGACCGGGCTGCCCAGAATGCCGGCCGCCGCCGGATTAATCAGGCTTTGCCCGATGAAATCGGGTTTGAGCCCGGTAAAAATGGTGAGCAACGCCAGCACAACCGGCCCGACCAACATCAATGCCGGCGCCTCATGCGGGGATTTTGGTGTTTGGCCCCGTGGGGAGCCGAAAAAGACGTAGAAGAAGAGCAACATGGAATAGACAAAGGTAAAGATACTCGCCCCAACCGCCAGCCAGGGCAGTAACCCCGCCAACCAGCCGGAGAACTCGGGGTGCACAGTCGCCTCATAGAAAAGCTCTTTGCTGACAAATCCGGAGAACGGAGGCAAACCGGCCATAGCAAAAGCAGCAATCCCGGTAACCGCTGCGGTTGTCGGCATCTGCTTGGCCAGGCCGCCAAGCAAATTGATGTCCCGGGTGCCGGTTTCGTGGTCGATGATCCCGACGACCATAAAGAGCGCCCCCTTAAAGGCGGCGTGGTTAAAAAGATGAAAGACCGCTGCAGCGATTGCCAATGGAGTGCCCAGGCCGAACAAGGTCATAATTAGCCCTAATTGGCTGATCGTTGAATAGGCGAGTAAGGCCTTGAGATCATCTTGCTTGACCGCCAGCAGTGAACCGGTGACTAAGGTGGCGATCCCCACGCCGCTCACCAGGCCAAACCACATTGCAGTGCCGCCGAAGAGGGGCACCAACCGACCAACCAAATACAAGCCTGCCTTAACCATCGTCGCCGAATGCAAGAAGGCGCTAATCGGGGTAGGCGCCTCCATCGCATTGGGCAGCCAAATATGAAACGGCACCTGAGCCGATTTAGTAAACGCACCGATCAGTACCAAGAGCATGATATAGGGTAGTAGCGGGCTTTCCAGGATCAGCTCGCGCCGGGCGAGGATCTCTGCCAGGTCAAAGCTGCCGGTGACCAGATATATCAGAGCAAACCCAGCCAGCATGACAAAGCCGCCGAGAACGGTGATAAGTAAGGCTTTTTGTGCGCCGTAACGCGACCTTTCTCGGTCGGACCAGAAACCAATCAATAAGAATGAGGTGAAGCTGGTGAACTCCCAGAACAGATAGAGGATAATCAGGTTGCCGGCGAGGACAACCCCCAGCATCGAACCCATAAAGGCCAGGATGTAGAGATAGTATTTGGTGAGGTCTTCTTTGGCGCCCAGGTAAAAATGGGAATACAAAAGAACCAACGTACCGATGCCGGTCACCAAAAGTGCAAAGAGCAGCGACCAGCTGTCCAAACGCAGGACAAGGTTAATGCCTAGCGAAGAAACCCATTCCCAGGCCGAACCGATTGTCGTCCCACTATTAACTTGCGGTAAGAGCGTAAGCAAAAGGGTAAATAAAACAGCAGGAATAATTGTCAGAAGCAGTCCTATCCTTGGACCGGCCACTCTGCGCAATAATGGTACTAGCAAGGCCGCCACAAACGGGGCCAGCACGATACCGAGCAGCATCAAAACAGCATCATCCTTTGATTACTAATACTAACATTTATAAGCTAAGACAATCCGGTCAAAACCTGCATAATCTGTTCTCACCTCTGGTGGAGCAAACGCCCCGGTCTCCGCGAGAAGCGCGATAATCTCGGCAGCTTGCCGGGCCCCAATCTCCAGGGCGAGGAGACCTCCCTCGGCCAGCCAGCTAGGAGCCTCGCTAATTATTCTTCGATAAACCGCTAGCCCATCCTGCCCACCAACGAGCGCAATTTTGGGTTCGCGTTGCACCTCCGGCTCGGTCTCGGATAGCTCCTGCTCCGAGAGGTATGGCGGATTGGAAACGACCACTTTTAGCTTGCCCTTTAAATTATCGGGAACCCCGGAAAAGTATGGGCCGACGCTAAGAACAACTTGCCCTTCAACACCATGCCGGGCGACATTGTGCGCGGCCACGTCCAAAGCCTCCGCACTGATGTCGCTGGCCCAGATCCGCACCTGCGGGGCCTGCTTGGCCAGGGCGATCGAGATAGCACCGGAGCCAATTCCGATCTCCGCCACCGGAATCTCCGCACCATCTGGTCCACCGCTAACGGACTCCAAATACTGTAATACCGCTTCGACGAGCAACTCTGTCTCCGGGCGCGGGATGAGCACGGCCGGATTTACTAGCAAGTCCAGGCCGTAAAACTCCTTGTGTCCGGTGATGTAAGCTAGGGGCTCACGCGCCCCCCGCCGGGCGATTACCGCGCGGTAAGCATCGATTTCGCCGCTGGTCAGAGGACGGTCATAATTGACATACAAGCCGACCCGATCCAGACCTAAAATATGCGCGAGCAATAATTCGGCATCCAGCCGTGCCGAGGGGATGCCTTTGGAGGTAAAATATGCCGTCGTCTTCTCTATAGCAGCACCAATGGTTAAGCTCATGTCTCCAGATCCTTTAATTTTTCGGCCTGGTCGGCCGTGGCCAGGGCATTGATCATCTCACCGATTTCCCCATTGAGGAAATTTTCGAGCTGATAAATAGTCAAGCCGATCCGGTGGTCGGTTACCCGACCCTGCGGGAAATTATAGGTCCGGATCCGTTCACTACGGTCGCCGGTACCAACTTGTCCCTTGCGGTTGGCCGCCAGCTCCGCCTGTTGCTGTTGGATGGCCAGGTCTAACAGGCGAGCGCGCAAAATCCGCAGAGCTTTCTCTTTATTTTTCAACTGAGACTTCTCATCCTGGCAGGTGACGACCAACCCGGACGGTAAATGGGTGATCCGCACCGCGGAGTCGGTGGTATTCACGCTCTGTCCCCCATGGCCGGAAGAACGATAAACATCAATACGCAGATCATTAGGGTTAATCTCCACATCGACCTCTTCGGCCTCCGGCAATACGGCTACGGTCACCGTCGAGGTGTGGATCCGCCCACCCGACTCGGTGGTTGGTATCCGCTGCACCCGGTGGACGCCGCTCTCGTACTTTAAGCGGGAGTAGGCCCCCTTACCCTTGATCATGGCAATGACTTCCTTGAAACCGCCCAGCTCCGTGGGGTTAGCATCCATGATCTCAATCTTCCAGCCTTGCGATTCGGCAAACCGCGAATACATCCGGAAGAGATCTCCGGCAAACAAAGCGGCTTCTTCACCGCCGGCGCCGGCGCGAATCTCCAGAATGACGTTCTTTTCATCATTGGGGTCTTTCGGCAACAGCAGGATTTGCAGCTGACGTTCGAGTTGCTCCAGTTTCTCGGTGAGCTCGGCCTTTTCTTGTTCGGCGATCGCGCGAAACTCCGGATCGGTTTCGGTCGCCATAATCTCCTCAGCTTCGGCTATCCCCTGCTGAACTTGTTTATATTCACCAAATTTGGCCACGATCTCGCTAAGGTCGGAATGAGTTTTTGCCAAACGCTGAAAACGCTCTTGGTCGGCGATAACCTCCGGATTGCTGAGTTCTTGCGTAATTTCATTGTATTTGTCTTCAATGCCTTGTAATTTATCAAACACTTTCTGCCACTCCTGATTGTGGGTTAACCGCTTTTTCCGCAGCCAATACGGCTTGTAGTGATTTAATGGCTACCTCAACCTGATCATCGCTGGGCTCACGAGTGCTGAGTTTTTGCAGCCACAAACCTGGGATCGACAAAATACGAAAGATTAACAACGGTTTAGGTTTGCCGGCTTGCCGTAGGACTTCATAAGATAGCCCTGCCACCAGCGGCAAAATGGCCAGATGGATCAAGACCCGTTGGAAAAATGGCGGGCGTCCGAAGAAAGAAAAGACAAACACGCTCACCAGCAAGACAATGAAGATAAAGGCCGTTCCGCACCGGGGGTGTAAGGTCGAGTATTTCTGGACCACCTCCGGGGTCAGCTCGTCCCCGTGTTCGTAAGCATGAATTGTCTTGTGTTCCGCGCCGTGATACTCGAAGACCCGCCGAATATCGGGCAGAAATCCGATGGCAGCAACATAACCTAAAAAGATCCCGACTTTAATTAAACCTTCAACCAGGTTAAGTAAGACATTATTGGCGATCCCGGCCTGTAAATATTTGATGGCCAGAGCCGGCAGCACCACAAAAAAGAGAATGCTGATGCCAAAGGCGAAGAGAATCATCAACGCCATATCTTTGCTGCTCAGTTCGACATCCTCTTCTTCGGCAAACTGACCGGCAGAAAAGGACAATGCTTGAATCCCAATAACCATCGCCTCAAGCAAAGCCACGGAGCCACGTAAGATCGGATACTTCAGAATCGGAAAGCGCTGGCTCCACGGGGTAATCTCCCGCTGGTCAATGATGATATCTCCCTCACTGCGTCGTACCGCGGTGGCGATGTGATGCTTGCCTTTCATCATCACGCCCTCGATCACCGCCTGCCCTCCATAGGTTGGGCAATTTTCTGCCATTATGCGTTATCCCCCTGTTGTTGGTGTTCTCCGCGAAGGAGTTTAGTAATCTCCGGCAACTGCTCCACCGGAGCCAAAATAAATACGCTATCACCGGGGTAAAGGTAGTCGGAACCCCTGGGTAGCGAGATTCTTCTCCCCTCCCGGCCAATCGCCAAAACCCTGCTCTCGTATTTGGTCAACAGATCGGTCTCGGCCAGGGGCTTATGAGCAAAAGGAGAATTCGCCGAGACAACCACGTGTGCGGTCACTCGGCCTCTTTCCAATTCTATCACTTCTCGAAATGGTTGTAAATCCAAGGGCAACCCATAGGCCGGCGAGTTTCTGGATCGATAACCCCGGGGCAGAAACAACCTGGTCACCGAACCGATGATCGCACCAATGGCCATGCCTTCAATTAGAGCTAAGAAGGTGCCGCTGCCGGTGGTCCAGGCGATGCCGGTTACCGTCTGATAAAAGTTCGTGATATCGGTAATATCAGGTAAGTCCAACATTTTGTTGTACAGGGCCAAAGCCCCGATGAGGCCGACGAAAGCCGACATATTGCCCGGGGTTTGCTCAGAGATCGTATAAGCCACCCCCATGGTCAGAACCGTGGTCAGAATAACCGGCAGGCCTAACTTAGCCAGCAGCCCAAAGAGCAAGCCGATGATCAAAGACCGCAGCAAGACCAGCCCGGTAATTGCCGATTGCTCCAAGATCTGCCGCAAAACCCGCTTGAGATCTGTTAGCCCCTGGGTCAATCGTTCCATGGCGACAAAGGTATCGAACAAAAGAACACTACCGAGGATGGCTATAAAAGCCGAGGTCACGCCGGGGATATTTAATACGGTATAATAGGCCAGTCCGATTGTGAAGGCCCGGGCGGCAATAATCAGCCTAACCGGCCAGACTTTACCGTCTTCCGGCACCCCGCCCAGTGTGATCCGAAAGGGTTTCACCCCACGTTGCCGGCCGGCGACTCTGCCTTGGGGTGGGGACAGAAAACCTGACAAGCTCAACACCTCGCCCGCTGATTCTTCTATTCTTGAATTTGGTATTGCAGAACCTTATCGGCTAAGCGCGCTTCGATTATAATCTCGAGATAAGTTCCTTCCTCACGAAATTCCTCGGCAACAACCTGAGCCGTGCTGTGCAACTGATCGACGAGCGAGCCTTGAGTGTATGGGATAAGCACCTTGAGGTGACGTCGACGGGTAAAGATCTCTTGTTGCACAACCTCTAATAATTTGGACAGTCCTTGGCCGGTAACCGCCGAAATGGGTACGGCATCCGGCAAGTAACTTTGCAAGCCTTGCAGCACCGAAGGCGGCACCAAGTCAATTTTATTTAAAACGACAATGGTCTTTTTCCGCCCGGCACCGATCTGCTCGAGTACCTCTTTGACCGCGCCGATCTGGCTAAACGCAGCCGGATCCGCTGCATCAACTACGTGCAACAGCAAATCAGCTTCGATCACCTCTTCTAAAGTCGCGTGAAAAGCATTGATCAAGGTATGGGGCAGTTTGCGGATGAAACCAACCGTATCCGACAGCAGCACAACCATACCGGAAGGGAGCTCCACCCGTCGCACGGTCGGATCCAAGGTGGCGAAAAGTTTATCCTCTACCAGCACTTCAGCCTGGGTAAGTCGATTAAACAAGGTAGATTTGCCGGCATTAGTGTAACCAACCAGCGAAACCAGAGGCAAGCCACGCCGCTGGCGAAGTTTGCGCTGAGCCGCCCGATCTACTTTGACGGCAGCCAGTTCTCGTTTGAGGGCGCTGATCCGTTGTCTGATCCGGCGCCGGTCAACCTCCAACTTCGTTTCCCCCGGTCCTCTGGTCCCGATACCGCCGCCGAGTCGGGATAAAGCCTTGCCTTTGCCGGTCAGTCTAGGCAATAGATACAATAGTTGGGCTAGCTCGACCTGAAGTTTACCTTCTTTACTCTGAGCCCGGGCGGCAAAAATGTCTAAAATCAACTGGGTACGGTCCACCACCCTGACTCCGAGCAGGTCTTCGAGGTTGCGGTGCTGGATCGGCGTGAGTTCATCGTCAAAGATGACCAGATCACAGCCCATAGTATGAACGGCTAAATGAATCTCTTGCAGCTTTCCTTCGCCAACGTAGGTGCTAGGTTCGGGTTGGAGGCGTTTCTGCGTAAAGGTTGCACAAATCTCCGCTCCGGCGGTACGCGCCAGTTCACCCAATTCGGCCAAGTTTGCTTGGACCTGCTTAGCGGAAACCTCCGGCAGTTCCACTGCTACCAGGATTGCCTGCTCCAACAAACGCACCATCCTCGTGAATAGTTTCTAAGCATTTAGTTCGTAGATCAGCCGCAACCCCTCGAGAGTTAAATTCGAGTCGATCACATCCACAACCTCGCAGAGCGGGCCGATCGTCGAGGCCAACCCGCCGGTCGCCACAACCGTAGCCTTCTCGGCCAGCTCGGCTCGGATCCGCCGGGTGAGCTCGTTAACCTGACCGATGACCCCAAAGACAATCCCTGATTGCATGCTTTCCACGGTAGTGCGGCCGATCGCTCTTTTGGGGGTAACCAACTCAATCCGGGGCAGTTTGGCGGTACGGGTAAACAAAGACTCCAAGGAGATCATCACCCCGGGCAAAATCGCGCCGCCCAAATACTCCCCGGCATCGGAAATTGCGTCAAAGGTTGTGGCTGTGCCGAAATCAATGCAGATAAGCGGGGCGCCATACTTCTTAATCGCAGCCACCGCATTCACGATGCGGTCGGCCCCGACCTCCTTAGGATTTTCATACCTAATCGGCACCCCGGTCTTCGTCCCGGGACCAACAGTGAGCGGATTGACACCCCAGCGCTCCAAGATCGCCTCGGCAATAGCCGGCGTCAGCGGCGGCACCACCGAGGAGATGATAGCCGCACTCACCCGGTCTCGCTCTATCCCCTCCAGGCGAAAAAGCCCATACAGGATAGCTGCGTATTCATCGGCAGTTTTCTGCGAGTCGGTCGTAATCCGCCAATGGGCCACCAGCTCTGCATCAACGAACAGGCCGATCGTCGTTTCGGTATTGCCAATATCAACGGCTAGTAGCATAATATCGTCCCTTCAGTGCTTTGTGTATCAGGCCGACCACGAGCAACGCCAAAATAAGTTCGGGAATCCCGTGGGTCACCGCAATGGCCAAGACCGCTTTGAACGGCAGGAATCCGGTCAAAACAAACCCGGTCAACACACCTACGGTATTGGTGGCAGTTCCAACCGCTGCCGCCACATACGGACTTTTGGTCAGGCGATAAGTATAATAGGTGGTTATACCGATTAAAATACGGGGCAATACCGAGACCAACGGATTTGCGAACGCGGGGTTGCTTGGGTTCAGGAAACTGTATAGGCCAAAAATGGTCCCAACCAGTCCACCCACAACCGGTCCTTCGAGGATCCCGCCGAGAATCGCCGGGATGTGCATGATAGTTGCCATTTGCCCGGTAGGCATCGGAACCCGTCCGATGGGCGTGGCCGCCAAGACGATGGAGATGGCCCCAAGCATGCCGGCCATCACAGTTTGACGAACTTCAATCTTCATTTGTCTAGCACCTCCGTTCCAGTCCCGCTATGGGGTACCGGACGATGATATTTTGCTTATTCTTTATGCTCCAAATAAATCCTCCAGACCGCCACCGGCCACCCCATTTTTATCTTCGCCCGTCTCTCCGGAAGGCACCAGGAACTTAAGCGAGAATTAATAGGTAGCCATAGCATTAAGGAGGGGATCTGATGGATCTATTCGGCCTTTTATGGTTATTCTTCCTATTCTCGGCTATCTTTCCGATGTTTCGTCAACATAGCATTGAACGCAAACGATTAGATGTTCTGCACGCTATTGAACGCAAGCGAAAAAGCCGAGTAATAACCCTGATTCACCGGCAAGAAGCCCTCAGTTTATTCGGAATCCCGTTGCGGCGGTTCATCAATATTGAGGATTCCGAGGAGATTCTCCGGGCGATCCGTATGACCCCGGACGATATGCCAATTGATATCATTTTACACACCCCCGGCGGCCTGGTGCTTGCTTCCGAGCAAATCGCCCATGCAATTCGGCGTCACCCGGCCAAGGTGACCGTGTTTATCCCGCACTATGCGATGTCGGGGGGGACCTTGATCGCAATGGCTGCCGATCAGATCGTCATGGACGAAAATGCGGTGCTCGGACCGGTTGACCCGCAGCTCGGCAACTATCCGGCCGTTTCGATCATTAAAGCGGTGGAGGCCAAAGATATCAATGAGGTTGATGACGAGACGCTGATTTTAGCGGATGTGGCCAGAAAAGCGGTCAAACAACTGCATGAAGTCGTCTATCAGGTATTAGCGGAAAAATTCCCACCTGAAAAAGCCCGCGAAATCACCAATGCCTTAACCTGCGGCCAATGGACCCATGACTACCCGATTACTACCGAAAAGCTGACCGAATTAGGGTTTGAGCTGGATCTTAACGTTCCGGAAGAGGTCTATCGTTTGATGGAGCTGTATCCCCAGCCTCAGCAGCGGCGTCCTTCGGTCCAATTCGTGCCAATTCCCTATCATGGCAAAGAGGGCCAAGGCGGGCGATAATTGCTAAAAATACACCTTGTCAAAGGCTTGAATAATATGTTAGTATAATGGTTGCCAAATCAATTGTGCCGAAGTGGTGGAATTGGCAGACGCGCTGCGTTCAGGGCGCAGTGACCGCAAGGTCGTGTGGGTTCAAATCCCACCTTCGGCACCATACCTTAATAATGAACCCCAGCTGATGAGCTGGGGATTTTCGTATGGATCATGTTCAAGCTCGTCACCTAGGCCATAGAGAACAGCCCAACCAGGTGCTCGCGTAAGTGCTGATCGATAACCCACTAGGGTACCACCTATCCATTATTCTAAAAAGTTAGCTTCGCCCCAATCTCTAACCCGCCAAACTTCGCGGACTTGTCAATCTGCCACTCGCTATAGCCAACAGTCGCATAATACCGGCCATCGAAAAATGCGTGGCCGCATTCGGCATTAAAATAATGACCGGTATGGTTTCCATATTCTAAAATATTCACTGTTCAGGACAACAGCAATTTATCAAGCGTTTTCCGATACCTTACGCCCACGGACAATACATCAGCATTTTTGGTATGCAACTGAATTTCCGGGTTGTTGTTCTGGTCAAATGTGAGTATATAATGCTCTTCACTCACTCTTACATAAGCTATAAACGGAATAAAATCACCCATTTGGTAACCCAGCGCCAAGTTCATCAGATGGTAGCTGTCATTTTCATTGTTCCGCTTAGCGCTCTCGCCGCTGATAAAGGCTACGACGTCGTCATACCGAAACAATAGCTCTAAATGAGTATCTCCGCCCGCATTACCTAGATCAACCTCGCTATAAAGCGCCTTTGCGGGAACACTAAAAGTCACCAGCACCAGCAACCCCAGTAGCAACGCTGATCTCCTCATCTTTACCTCCTCACCCCACGTCAATCTTCATCAGATTGCTGCGGCTACCCCCAGTTTAACGCCTCCTACCTGTAGCTCAGGCGCGTATACATAAGATATCGTAAAGACAGTATCGGCAACCCGGTAACCATAGCGCGCCTGCGCAGCAACAACACGGCAAGAGCTTTATCGGCCAAGTATAATCACCTCTTAATTAAAAGGCCATCTCCAAACCGAAGCCGAAGCCGCTAAATAAACCGTCC
>JAAYHC010000003.1 GCA_012735535.1 Bacillota bacterium | reverse complement strand
TTAGAGCTTTTCAAGCCCTTTGTCATGAAACAGCTGGTTGATCAGGGCTACGCACACAACATCAAGAGCGCCAAGCGGATGATCGAACGGATGCGTGATGAAGTCTGGGATGTGCTGGAGCAGGTGATCAAAGAGCATCCCGTTCTGCTCAACCGGGCTCCGACGCTGCACCGTCTCGGCATCCAGGCTTTCGAACCGGTATTAGTTGAGGGTCGGGCCATTAAGGTTCATCCCCTGGTTTGTACCGCCTATAATGCTGACTTTGACGGGGACCAGATGGCGGTGCATGTGCCGTTGAGCGCTGAGGCTCAGGCTGAGGCGAGATTGCTGATGCTGTCGTCCCATAACATCCTCTCGCCGGCACAAGGTAGACCTATCGCCGTTCCGACCCAGGATATGGTCATCGGCTGCTATTATCTGACCTTGGAGAAAAAAGGCGCCAAAGGCGAGGGCATGGTCTTTGCCAATCCGGATGAACTGGCGTTGGCGTATGACCACAAAGTGGTCTCGCTGCACGCGAGAGTTAAAGTGCGTATCAATGGCAAGCTGATAGATACCACGGTCGGACGGGTGTTGTTTAATGCGATCATCCCCGAGGAGTTAGGCTTCTGGAATGAGACGATCGATAAAAAGAAACTGGCGGAGATTGTCGACGAGGCCTATGATCGTTTGGGTCCGTCCCGCACCGCTTTATTGCTGGACGACCTGAAGAACATCGGTTTCCGTTATGCGACCATCTCCGGCACGACGATTGCTATTTCGGATATCGAGATTCCGCCCCAGAAAGCAACCATCCTCGCGGAGGCCGAGAAAGAAGTCGACAAAGTTGACCAGCAACATCGGCGCGGCTTGATCACCGAGGAAGAACGCTACCGTCGGGTCTGTGACATTTGGACGCAAGCCAAGGATGATATCACCGAGGCGATGCTGGATAATCTCGATCCCTTTAACCCGGTGTATATGATGGCTATTTCCGGTGCGCGCGGTAATAAGTCGCAGATGAGCCAGTTAGCCGGAATGCGGGGCTTGATGGCCGATCCTTCCGGCCGAATTTTGGAGATTCCGATTAAGTCGAATTTCCGCGAAGGGCTCAACGTTTTGGAGTACTTTATCTCCACCCATGGTACCAGAAAAGGCTTGGCCGATACCGCCCTGCGTACCGCCGACTCCGGTTATCTGACCAGACGGTTGGTGGATGTGGCACAGGATGTCATCGTCCGGGCCGAGGACTGTGGGACAACCGAGGGTATCGAAATCAGCGCCATCATGGACGGTCAGGAGGTTATTGAATCGCTGGCCGAGCGGCTGCAAGGCCGGGCGGCTCTGGAAGACGTGGTGCATCCTCAGACCGGCGAAGTTATTGTCGCTAAAGACGAGATCATCAGTCGGACCAAGGCCAAAGAGATTCAGGCGGCCGGTATTGAAAAGGTCAAGATCAGATCGGTCCTCACCTGCCGCTGCCGTCATGGGGTTTGCAGCAAGTGTTATGGTCGCAACCTGGCAACGGGCGAAGTGGTCCGCATCGGCGAAGCCGTGGGCACCATTGCGGCCCAATCCATCGGTGAGCCGGGTACTCAGCTGACGATGCGTACCTTCCATACCGGCGGCGTCGCCGGCGAAGACATCACCCAGGGTCTGCCGCGCGTCGAAGAGCTCTTTGAAGCCCGCAAACCGAAAGGCCAAGGTATCCTCTGCGAGGTCGAAGGTGTGGCCAGGATTGTCGAAAGCAGGGGCGTGCGCAAGGTGGTCATCTCCAAGACCGAAGGTGGGGAGAAGACCTACCAGATCCCGTTCGGGTCGCGGCTCAAGATCAAAGACGGCCAGTACGTTACCCCAGGCGAACAGATTACCGAAGGTGCATTGAACCCGCATGACATTTTACGGACCCGCGGTGTACGCGCCGTCCAGGCCTACATCGTCCAGCAGGTCCAGGATGTTTACCGCTCCCAGGGCGTAGACATTGACGATAAACATATTGAAGTGATCGTGCGGCAGATGCTGCGCAAAGTGAGAGTTGAAGACCCGGGCGACACCGATTTACTACCTGGCGGTTTGGTCGATATCTTCGAGCTCGAAGATGCCAACGCCGCCGCCATAGCTAAGGGCTTGACCCCGGCCACCTATAAAGAGGTTTTGCTCGGTATCACCAAGGCTTCACTGGCCACGGAGAGCTTCCTCTCGGCCGCATCCTTCCAGGAGACCACGCGGGTCTTGACCGATGCTTCAATTAAAGGCAAGATCGATCCGCTCTTGGGCCTCAAGGAGAACGTGATCATCGGGAAACTGGTTCCGGCCGGTACCGGCATGAGTCGCTACCGCCACATTAAGATCGTTGAGAGAACACCATCTGAATCCGGCGCTTAA
>JAAYHC010000060.1 GCA_012735535.1 Bacillota bacterium | reverse complement strand
CGATTTCGGAAAATTCGGTTATTAACAGTTAATTCCAGCAAAATCTGCCGAAATTCTGCTTTTTATTGCAGGTTTTTTCACTATATTTGGAGAAGCGCACTACGATGAACCGTAAATCGTACTTTGGCCGACTGGAGTGGTCACCGCAATGGCTTTTGCTCACGTTCTCGCCTCAAACGGAGTAGGGTATTTTCTCTGCAGCTTAGGCTACTTTTTCCTGGGTATCATCATCGTGACCCAGCTGAACAGGGAGACTCATTTACCGTCCGGTTTGAAAGCCTTTAAAGTTCTCGCCTACTACGGTTTTCTCAGAGGGACCTTTTATTTCGGAGAGTTGTTGTTTCTAATCTCCTTTCAACAGGTCACCCCATTCACCATCGGGTCGATCCACGAACTAGTCTGGGTCATCGCCGACTACTTGACGGTACTGGTCTTCTTCGCCTTTGCTTTTCGGATCTTGCTGAACTCCGGCTACCACAACGCCCTGCAGACCATCCTCTCCGGGTTGCTGGTCTATTGGACCACGGTCATCCTGGTCGCCCGGTATGCCGGCCTGCAGCTGACCAACTTGTCCACCCTCTCCGGGTTAAAACCCTTCCTCATCTGTGTACCGAGCATGCTCATCATCGTGCTGGCCTTCCGACACCTCAGTCGGCGGATGCAAGTGCTCGGTTTTACCAGACGCTCGCAGCTGCTTAAACGGCTCTCGCTCGCCTATTCCGTCCAAGCTCTCCTGGTGACCACGATGGCCTCACTAAATATCTCGTTGCTGCCGCGCCTAAATCTACTCGGGCTTGAGATGACCAACAACAATGTTCCGATACTCAGGCTCTTGTCGGCCATCGTCTTGATGACCATCGTTTACCTGGTCTATTCCTTGGTGTCGGCCGGGAATCAGCCGGAAAGTGAGGACGCCCCCACCCAGGTGGAAACAGATCTGATCAATGACTTGGCCCTCAGTTTGGCCAACCAAATCTGCAATGTCTTAGATGTCGATACGGTCGCTTTTTTCTTGCGCCGCCCGCCGGCCGACGCTGAGGTCTTGTGCGCCATTCAAGGTGCACCGCTTAACATGCCGATCCTCTCCGGCGAGATCTTAACCAGGGCCAAATTGCAAGAGTATCTCAGTCGGAAGTATAAGGCCGTGCATACAGTCCCGATCGAGGCCAGTTCCGTCCAACTGGGCACCATCCTCATTGCCAACCGCAAGCGGCGCCCCTTATCTCCGTCTGACACTCGCTTTCTCTATTCCATCGCCAACCAAACCGGCCGGACGGTCCTTGGGCTGCGGTCACTGGTCGACCAGATCGAGGTCAAAGCAATTCAGGAAGAACGTTTGCGGATCAGCCGGGAAATGCACGATGGGCTGTCGCCTTTATTAGCCTACATGCGTTTCCGGATTGAAGCGGCCAAAGATATGCTCGCGGCGAGCGACCATAATCCGGTCGCCCATACCTTCGAAGAGATTGATGAAGTGATCAGCGAAGCCTTCGCCGACGTCCGCGAGTCGATCGTCGGTTTGCGCAGCTCGATCGCTGATGAATCATTACTGGACAAGCTCAAAGAGTCTGTCGAGCAGTTCGCGAAACTGACTAATATCCGGGTGATCACCGACTTTCCCAAAGAAATGCCGGTGTTGCACCCCAAAACTGAGATCCAGGTTTTGCGGATCGTCCAAGAGATGCTCACTAATGTACGTAAACATGCCGAGGCCACCGTGGTGAAGGTTGCCGTAATTAAGGGGAATAATGAGCTGATTTTTGAAGTTGCCGACAATGGCCGCGGTTTTAACCAAAGCGATGTTCTGGACGGTCATTTCGGATTGGCGACCATGCGCGAACGTAGCAACGATATCGGGGGAAGACTATCGGTGCGCAGCAAGCCGGGGGAGGGCACCCGGGTTACCTTAGTCTTGCCGCCGGATGGGAAGGAGCGAACGATAAACGATGCTGAAGCTGTTAATAGTCGACGACCACGCGCTGTTCCGCGAGGCACTGGCGAACCTTCTCTCATCAAAAGATGAATATGAGGTGGTCGGGCAAGCGGAAAACGGGCAGATAGCTGTAGAAATGGCCAGGGAGCTCGAACCTGATCTGGTATTGATGGATCTCCACATGCCGGTACTGGACGGCGTGACCGCCACCCGCGAAATCCTCAGGCAAAATCCGCAGTGTGTGGTGGTGATCCTCACCATGTCCGAAGAAGGTGCAGACCTCTTCGCAGCCCTGGAAGCCGGTGCCCGGGGATATTTGCTCAAAAGCACCGCTCCTGCCGAGTTTTATCGGCAAATCGACCGGATCATGCAGGGCAACGCGCCAATCACCGATCCCTTCGCCGGCAAGATCCTGGCGGCCATGGTCCACCGGCACGCCCACACGGAAGCCCTATCCGAGCGTGAAAGCGAAGTAATGGAATTGGTCGCCGAAGGGTTAACCAACCGCGAGATTGCAGAGAAGTTATATATCTCCGAAAACACCGTGAAAAAGCATATTAGCAATATCATGAGCAAACTGGGCCTGGAAAATCGGACGCAACTGGCGCGGTACCAGATCAGACACCAGCGGGCCTAAGGGCGCAGATCGCCGCCAAAGATACCCTCTTTAAGACTGGCCTGGAGTAGATAATGATATGGCCCGGCCGCCTCACTGCGGCGAAAACGAAAACCGGCCTGGTAGAGATAGCTGACTATTTCTTCGCGACCCAGACGGACCTCGACGGGAGGCCCATGAGGGGTCTCTTCTTTTTTCCACTCCACCAAGGTTAAGCGCCCGGTCGGACGCAGTAGGCGCCGCAACTCCTGGAGAAAAGCAACCCGCTCAGCGGGATCGATCTCATGAAAAACATTGGCAACAAAGACATGGTCTGCGAGGTTATCCTCCAAGGGTATGGCCAGCTCCTGGGAGTGGACGAGCCGAACCTGTGCCGACTCACCGACTTCTTCCGCCACCTTATCCAACATTTCCTGGGAGATATCCACGCCGTAAACCGTGCCCTCCGGCCCAACCGCGGTCAAGATCGCCTGGAGGAAATAACCGACACCGGTGCCAACATCGACCACCGTTTCACCGGGGAGAATCCCCGTCAAAACAACCACCCGCTCAGGGTTGAGATGCTCGGCTCGTTCCGGGTCGACAAGTTTTTGCCAATTGGCGGGGTCAAATTTCTGGCTCAACAAACTTCATCCGTTTCTCTCAAATATTCCCCATATATTTTTTGCGCAGCCGGCTGATTTCCTGCCGGAAAGGGGTTAAACCTGCAGATAGTTTAGCGAACGACGTTCAAGCTCCGCAGCAAAGCGTGGGCTCAAGCCGTGATCGGTCACGATCAGTTTAAAGCTCTCTAAGTCGGCCACTTTGGCTAAGGCTCGCTGGCCAAATTTCGTATGATCAACCACGAGATAGGCTTCTCTCGCCGCCTTAATCATCAACTGCTTGACGGAGGCCTCCGAGAGCGTGGCATTGGTTAGACCATAATCGAAATCCACCGCGTCACCGCCCAAAAAGGACTTGTCAACGTGAACACTCATCAGAAAGCTTTCGGTAGCCGAACCGACGACCACGTTAAAGCCGGGGCGCAGAATCCCGCCCGTCACTATGACAGTCGTGGAGGGATGATAGGTAATTTCCGTGGCAATAAAAAGATCGTTGGTAATGATCGTGAGGTGTTTCTTGGCCGCGAGGTTGCGCGCGACCTCCAGCGTGGTGGAGCCGGAATCGAGAATGACAGTCTCGCCTTCCTGAACAAACTCGGCGGCTGCCTTGCCGATGCGGGCCTTCTCGTGCTGGCGCAGGCTCCGTTTCTCGGTATACCTTTTTTCGTACGCGGTGCTATGCGTGGGTAAAACTGCTCCCCCATGCGTACGGATGACTAGAGAGAGGGCGGCTAGTCGATCAAGGTCACGGCGGACAGTCGAACTTGAGGAGCCAACCGCCTCCGCCAACTCTTCAACCGTCGCACTTCCGGAATGCTGTATCAACTCCAAAATTCGCTGTCGACGTTCGGCAGGTAACATGGTTGCCCCCTAATCGCTAATAATAGTTATTACGCTATTTCGCCACAAAACCGGTTTGCCCTCTTGCTAAAGCCGCGAGCAAGAGCTGGTGTATGAGGCGATTCGTAGCGACAATGCGCCCCGCAAAGATATTTACCGGCTCGCCGGCGAAACCACTCACCATGCCGCCGGCTTCTTGGACCAGCAAGATCCCTGCGGCCACATCCCAGGCCGAGAGGCCAAACTCCCAAAAACCATCCAACCGACCGCAGGCCACCGAGGCCAAATCCAGGGCCGCCGCCCCCATCCGGCGCAAGTCGTGAATGAGCGGGACGATGTTGGCGACATGATCGGTATTGTTGCCCCCGCGCTCATCGGGTTCATACGGAAAGCCGGTCGCCACTAAAGCGTCAATCATGGTAGAAACCTGGGAGACGCGGATCGGCTCACCGTTTAAGAAGGCACCTTGACCCGCCACCGCCTGGAAGAGTTCGCCTTTCTCCGGCGCGGCGATCACTCCGATCAGCGGACGACCCTTTTCATAGAAAGCGATCGAGATACCATAGTCGGTAAAACCGCGGACATAGTTGGTCGTCCCGTCCAGCGGGTCAACGATCCAGACCCTCTCTAAACCGCTAAAGGCGGCCGCATCCGTACCACCGCTTTCTTCGCCGAAAAAGACATCCTCCGGAAACTCATTGATGAGGATCTGCCGGATAATCGCTTCGGAGCCGCGGTCAGCCGTGGTCACCAAGTCGCGGGCACCTTTTTTGTCCACCGCGATTTCGCGCTTGGTCCGGATCAAATAGTCCCCGGCCTCTTTAGCAGCCTGCAGGGCAACCTGCAACCGTTTGGCGACCAACTCGCTCATCAAGCGACCTCCTCATCGGTGCGCATGAATTTAAAGAGCGCCAGCACCATCAAGAGTACAATGACCAACAAGACCCAGCTGATCGCCGAAGCCTGGGCGAGATCTAAGCCCATAAAGGTCTTTTTATAGATAAAGTAGCTCAAGACGTCAGTGCTCACGCCCGGCCCGCCCTTGGTCATCACATAGACCAAGTCATACGTTCTAAAGGCCATGATCGTCCGGATCAAGAGCGCGGTCGCGATGACCGGCCGCATCAGGGGGATGGTGATCTTAAACAGAATCTGCAGCGAGTTAGCACCGTCAATCTTCGCCGCTTGGAACGGTTCATTGGGCAGCGAGACCAGACCGGCCAACAAGACGAGGATCATAAAGGAAACCTGATGCCAGATATCGACAAAGACGATCGTCCAGATGGCGCCGCTGGTCGTTCCCAACCAGTTAACCGGGGGGATCCCCACCAACGAGAGCAACCAGTTGATCACCCCTAATTCCGGATGGAGCAGCATCTTCCAGATCAAACCGACCGCCACTGGGGACATAACCATCGGAATGGTGAGGATGGCATAATAGACGCCTTTAAATCTGATTTCCCTGTTTAAAAGCAGCGCGATCGCAAAGCCGATCAGGAACTCAAAGCTGACAACAATGACGACAAATTTAAGGGTAACCAGGAGCGAGTTCCAGAAATACTGGTCCTCAAAGGCATGGCGGAAATTCTCCCAGCCACGGAACTCGGAAATTATCGGCCGCAAAAAACTATAATCTGAAAAGCTGATGACCAGCGAATAAACCAGTGGTATTAACACTACTGCGATTAAACATAAGAGTGTTGGTGTGATGAACAATGCCCCTGTTAGCTTTTCTTGCTTCTGCAAGTCCCAGCGGGAAAATTTTCGCATTTTCATACCTTTCACTGCTCCTGGTTAATTTTGCAGGCCGGGGCGTTTGGCCCCGGCCAAATTAAACTAAGTTACTTCTGCAAGCCGGCGCTTCTAGCCAGTTGGTTGAGCGCGCGGGCCGCCTCATCGAGTGCGGCTTTGACGGTCTTCTGACCGGAGGCCGCCAGCGAGAGCTCACGACCCAAGACCTCGATCATCTGGGTTGAGTAGGTGAATTCCGGTACCGGCTTAGCGTCCTCGGCGATCTTCTCGACCTCAGCATACCACGGCCAGTTCGCCAAGACCTGCGGATCGCGGAAAGCATCGTAGCGGGTCGGTGCACCGCCCATTACGGCACGCTTAATAGCGATCTCCTTGGATTCGACCCACTTAATGAACTCCCAAACCTCTTCTTTGTACTGGGAGTTGTGGGCGATCGCCCAACCCCAACCGCCGTTCAAGCCTTTGCCACCCGGCATCGTCGTCAAAGCAACCTTGCCGGCGACTACGGAGTTGGCCGGATCATTCAACTGCGGCAGCATCCAGTGGTAAGAGATCATGGAGAAGGCTCTACCCTGGGACATTACCCGGTACGCATCATCCAAGTTGTAGGAGAGGGCACCGGCCGGCGCACCATTTTTGACATTGCGGATGTACAGCTCGGTCGCTTCGATAGCTTGCGGGCTGTTCACAACGGCACGCCAGTTCTCGTCATAGTAAGCTCCGCCGTTGCTGAAGAGATAGTTCGACCATTCCATGACGATGGGGTCCCCACGCCCTGCCTGCATGGCCGATCCGGCGACACCGGCGTTCTTCTGCATGAACTCGCAGAGCTCAACGTATTCACGCACGGTCTTCGGGAGTTCCATTTTGCGTCCGTAAGTGGCTTCAAACTTTTGCTGCAAAACCGGATCTTCCATCAGATCGGTCCGGTAAATCAAGCCCATCGCGTAGTTATACTGCGGAATCATGTACAACTTGCCTTGATAGTAGCCAACCATCTCCAACATTGACGGCAAATACTGAGAAAGGTCAAACTTGTCTCTTTCGACATACTTGTCCAAGGGCTCGATCCAACCGGCAGCCGGGAACTCACCGGCCCAGTAGTTGTCAACTTGGACGATATCATACTGCGATCTCGGGCTCAAAAACTGAGTGACCAATTTTGCATGCATATCGCCGTACTGAACGATTTCGAACTGCACTTTGATCCCGGTTTTCCGTTCGAACTCCGGCAACAGCTGCTCAATAATCCGGGTCTCCGGGACATCCTCCATGAGGGCCCTGAGAGTAACATTAGCTAGAGCCGTCGGAGTCAACAACAGCACAAGTACCAGCACTAGTGACCATTTTACCAGTCTGTTCATCCTTTTCACTCCAATCGTGATTATTGGCTAGTCAACGACAAAGGAAACAGAAACTTTTCTCCTCCCACCCCCTACTGTGGCTTACTTTACGGCTCCAAAAGTTAGCCCGCGAACTAGGTATTTTTGAACGGAGAAGGACACGAAGACCATCGGTAGGATTGCGATGATGGTTGCAGCAGAAAGTTTACCGATTAAGATCCCGCGGTGCGTCTGCATAGCTGCTAACGCTACCGGTACGGTGTTCGTGTTCGCCCCCGTCAAAATAAGCGCAAACAAAAACTCATTCCAGGCCAGGATAAAGCTGAGCACAGCGGCCGACATAATCCCCGGCGCCGCAATCGGGAAGATAATCCGGAAAAAGGCCCCGATCGGCGTAGCCCCGTCAATTAAAGCCGCCTCCTCCAACGACCGGGGGATGCTGGCGAAGAAGCCCATCAGCATCCAGACCAAAAACGGCAAGTTAAAAGCGAGATAAGCCATGATCACCCCGCCGGTATTGTCAACCAAGCGCAGCTTGGTGTACAAGGCGAAGAGCGGCAAAACCAGCACGATCCCCGGCAACATCTGTGTGCTCAGGACGGCAAATTGCAGCGGTTTGCCCCCGATCTTGTAGCGGTGAAAAGCGTAGCCGCCCAGTGCGGCAATCGGTATCGCCAGCGCTGTTGAACCCAGCGCGATCTTCAGACTGTGCTCAAAATACTGGAAGAAATCATTGATCGTAAATAGCTCGATGTAGTTCTTCAGTGTTGGTGTAAAGATCAACCTGGGCGGCAACTCGTAAGCGATTACATCTGTCGCCAGCGAGGTGCGCAAGACCCACAAAATCGGCAACAGAATGATCAGCGAAAAGATGATCAGCAGAGCATGGGTCGCGATATTCGCCAATAAGGTTATCTTTTTCTGGCTCTTCACTCGGAAAACCCCTCACTTTGAGATTCTTTTAGTGCATGCATGCTCCGCCGGTGACGTTGATGGCTTGTCCGGTCATAAAATCGGCGCCGGACGAAGCCAAGAAGACGACAACCTTAGCCACATCCTCCGGCAAACACAACCGGCCGAGCGGGGTCTGGTCGATATACTCCTGGCGGACCGCCTCCGGGCTCATGCCCCTGAGCTGGCCTTCCCAGACCACCTCGCGATCCTGCATGCTCGTCAAGACAAACCCCGGGCAGACGGCGTTGACCGTAATCCCATACTGCGCAACCTCTTTGGCCAGCGCCTGGGTAAACCCGACCACCGCAAACTTCGAGGCCGAGTAGTGCGCCAGTAAAGGCGCGCCAATCTTGGCGGCCATTGAAGCGGTATTGATGATCTTCCCGCTCTTTTTCGCAATCATGTGCGGCAAGACCGCCCGGGTCACCAAAAACGTTCCCTTGGCATTGACATTCATGTTAAAGTCCCAGTCGGCTTCGCTCATATCCACAACCCGGACCATGCTCGAAACCCCGGCGTTGTTGCAGAGCACATCTATCTTGCCATACGCGGCAATGACCTGATCGACTACCCCTTGAATCTGCTCGGCCTTGGTCACATCCATCTGAAAGGTCAAGGGCTCTGCCCCGGTAAGCTCCGCAACCTCCGCTTTGAGCACGGCAAGTGACTCCGGATTGATATCGGTCGGAACCACCGTAGCCCCGGCCTCAACAAACTTCAGGGTGATCGCCCGGCCAATTCCGACTGCGGCACCCGTAATCAACACAACCTTACCTTTGAATTCTTGACTCATGTGTACACCTCCTACCCAGGCTACCGGGTACTGATCTCATTTAAGCGGTGGAAATCCTCACGTAAACTCAAGTACAAATTACGGTAAATCTCGAAGAACTCTTGGTAGCGCTCATGGTTGGCCAGGTTCGGCTCCATCAGTTCACGCTCGGTAATGTACCGCTCGATCTCCGACCACTCTTTGAAGGCGCCTATGGCCATACCGGCGATAAAGGCGGCTCCCAACGAAGAACCGGGGTGCTTTGTAATGTATTCGACCGGCGCTCCAATCGTATCGGTGACGATCTGGCGCCAGAGTCGACTGCGGGAGCCGCCGTTGGACATATAGTAGCGGGAGGGGGCGAGCCCCATCTCGCGGAAGACCACAATGTGATGGTAAAAACCGTAGCCGACCGCCTCCAGCACCGAGCGGTACAGATGCTCGGCCCGGTGGTGCAGGGACAAACCGAAGAAGACGCCTCTGGCCTTCGCATCCATAATCGGGGTCTTCTCCCCGATAAAGTAGGGCAAAGTGATGATCCCGTCCGAGCCGACCGGTATCTTCGCCGCCAGCTCATCAAGGTAGGCGTAGAAGTTTTTCCCCTCACGGTCATAAGCCTCGATTTGCTCGGCAAAGAAGGTCCGGGCAAACCACTTGACCAAAGAGCCCGAAGAGGCCATACAGCCGTTAAGCAGGTACTGGCCGGGCACCAGGTGGTAATCCAAGAAGATCCGTTTATCGGTGACGAGCTTCTTGGTGCCGGTCAAGATATCGCCGGCCCCGCCGAACTTGATCAAGACATCGCCCTCGTCCTTGACCCCGGCGGAGAAAGCCGAGGCCACGTGATCGCCTGAGCCGACGGCGACGACCACATCGGCGTCAAAACCGAGCTCCGCGGCCAGCTCCGGCAGGAGGTTACCCAAGACCTCACCCGGCGCGTAGACCGGCGGCAGCCACTCCTCCGTAATCTTGGCCGCCGCCAAGACCCACGGGATCCACTGCTCTTGATGGACATCATACATCCCGCTCTCCAAAGCCCAGTTGCGCTCGAGGCTATACTTGCCGGTCAGCTTGTAGGTGATATAGTCGTACGAGCCCATCAGCAAGCGGGCTTTGGCCATCACTTCCGGTTCGTGTTTATAGAGCCATAACAGGCGGGGGGGAATGTTCTGCTGATTGATACTGCCTCCGGTTAAGCGGAAAAACTCTTCCTCATCCAGCTCCGCTTTGAGCTCGGCAATTTCTTCAAAGGTGCGGGCATCATTTTGCTGAATCGAGTTGCGAAGAGGATTGCCCGCCTCATCCAGGATCACCAAGGCAGGTACCATCCCGCTCGCTGAGATCGCCTTGACCCTACCCCCGAACTGCTCCTGCAGGCCGGCGAGTTCAGCTAAGACCGCTTTGGTATTCGCCCACCAAATCTCGGGCTTCTCCTCGGCCCAGCCAACCTGCGGTGAGAGCAGATCATGCTCCTGGGAAGCCTCAGCTAAAATCCGGCCATGCGTGTCAATGAGAGTCCCTTTAACCGACGTCGTACCAATATCAATTCCGATTAATAAAGTCTCTCCCACCCCAACCATCCTTTCCTTTAACCTCTGGCCGCGGCCATAAACCGCTTCACCCGCTCAGGATCAACGGGATTCCAGGTGTTGCCGTCTTTCTTCAAGGCCGTGCCGACAATACAGCCATCGGCGACACTCAGAATTTGCTTGACATTGTGCTCTTTCACTCCGGTATTGGCGACCACCGGAGTATCCGGAACGGCGTTCTTGACGATCTCCAAGTCGCGCAGATCGCCGCTTTCACCCGTCATCGGCCCGGAGACGCACAAGACATCGGCCAAGGACGAAAAGACCACGCTCTTGGCCAGTTTATCTAATTGCCGGGGCGAGAGCGGCATAGCAAACTCCGCATTGATGTTAAAGAAGAGTTTGATATTGGTGGCATCGATGCGCTTGCGATAACGGAAGGTCTCACCGACATTGGTCGTCCACAAGCCCATATCGCTGTCGTAGTTGCCGGTGAAGATCTCACGCACAAAGCGGGCGCCCACCGCTTTCCCAAGGGCCAAAGCCTGCTGCGGTCCCCACAAGATATCCACGCCAAACGGAATCTTGATCTGCGGCATCAGCTGACCGATGACTCTGGCCATCGAAGCTACGGTCTCATATCCAGGAACCAGGGTGTACGGGCGGTCGCCTTCGTTGCAGAACATCACCGCATCAACTCCACCATCCTGCAAGGCATTTAAATCGCGGCTCACCGACTCAAGGATCTTCTCCATCCCACCCTCATCGTCATAGAGCGGAGAACCGGGATTGGCCGGAAAATGCACCATGGCAATGACGGGTTTCTCCACGCCGATTAACTCCTTGAAAAATTGACTCATGATCTACTCCTCCTTAGGTTGTGGTTATTAAACTGTTTCAAATCTGATCTGTGCGCCAACTAAAGCCATGCGGTGTTCTGCTGCCAAACCTGCATCGGTCAAGATCGCCGTAAATCTATCCAGCGGCGCCACTTGAGCGAGCGCCCGCTTGCCGAACTTCGTGTGATCGACGACCAAATAGGCTTCCCGGGCAGCAGCAAGCATCAGTTGCTTTAATGAGGCTTCGGCGAAGGTCGCGTTGGTTACGCCGACAATTACATCAACCGCATCACCACCGATGAAGGCTTTATCGACATTCACGGAGCGGATCATGGCCTCGGCCGCGGATCCCTGCAAAACATTAAAACCTGGCCGCAAGATGCCGCCCGTCACTAGAATCAAAGTCGTTGGATCATATTGCACTTCAGTTGCGATAAACAGATCGTTAGTGATGATCGTCAGGTTTTTACGGTTGGTCAAGAAGCGAGCTACTTCGAGAGTAGTGGAACCGGAGTCTAAGATAATGGTTTCGCCATCGGTCACTAGTGCTGCAGCAGCCTTGCCGATCCGCTGCTTTTCTTTGAGGTGGAGGGAACGCTTCTCCGGATAGAGTCGTTCATAGGAGGTGCCGGTACGCGGTAAGACCGCCCCGCCATGGGTACGGTCGACCAAGCCTTGCGCAGCAAGGTTGTCCAAATCGCGTCTAATGGTACAGCCGGATACCCCAGTCAAGGTAACCAGCTGGTCGACTGTCACGCTTCCCTGCTGGGCAATGGTCTCCACGATCAAAGACTTGCGTTCCGCCGGCAGCATTCTGCCCCTCCCAAGAATGAACATTTGTGCACTAATATGACTGTTTGTGATTATTTAGTTATTTCTTTCCGGTCACTTTTCCTGCCACAGATCAGAAAAAATCAAAAATGGCTACGATTTACAGTTCGTGCATTATTTCCCGGGTTTGGCGATACAGCCGGCGGTAGGCCTGATAATATTTTCGGTAGATCGCGGTCCGTTCCGGATCCGGTTTGACAACCCGCTCGATTCGCAACCACTCCTGGATATGCCGATATGAGGAGAAAAGACCAATGCCCAATCCGGCCAGAAACGCATCCCCATACGCAGCACCGATGGTTACCGCCGGGACCACCTGCTCGACCCCGGTGATATCGCTGACAATTTGCAGCCAAAGCGGGTTCTTGGTTCCGCCGCCAACGGCCACGGCCACGCGCGGTGCGGCGCCGATCTCGGTCAAGACCTCGAAGTGATGGTTGATCCCGTAACCAACACCCTCCAGGATCGCGCGGTAGAGATGGCCGCGCGTATGGGCCAGGGTGAGGCCGAAGATCACGCCTTTAGCTTGCGGATCGTTGATCGGGGTGCGCTCTCCGCTGAAATACGGTAGGACAACCAAACCATCCGCTCCCGGCGGAGTGCAGCCGGCCTCTTCTGCCAGCGCAGCATAACTGTTGGCACCGGTGGCCTGTTCGAGTTGGATGAGCTCTTTGGCCAAGTGGTCACGGAACCACCTGGTCAAAGCCCCGCTCGTCGCCATGCCGGCCATCAGACAGCGGGTCTCCGGAAAGAGGTAAGGTGCCGACCACAAGCGCGGATCGGTTTTTCGCTCGGCGAGCACTTCGATCATAAAGACCGTTGAACCATACATGATCATCAGTTGGCCGGGCTCAACTACGCCGACGCTCACCGCTTCGGCGGCCGCATCGACCGTACCGACAATTACCGGGGTCCCGACGGCCAGCCCGGTTTCGGCGGCCGCTTCGGCGGTCACGGTGCCGGCGATATCCGTGGTCCAGCCGAGCTCGGGCAGGCGACCGAGTTCAACAATTGGTGCCGCCATCTCCGGATCCCACTCACCCTGCGCCAGGTTGTACAAAGGGTGAAAACTCGCCGCCGTATAGTGATCAACCACCCACCGACCGGTCAGGCGGCCTACGAGAAAAGTCGTGCTCGTAACGAACCTGGCTGCGTGCGCGTAGATCTCCGGCTCATGGCGGCGCTCCCACAAAATCTTCGGCCCCACCGATTGGGTCGAGAGGGCGGTGCCGCTCGTCCGATAGATCGCCTCACTCCCCAGGGCCTCTGTCAGCTCGGCTATTTCCGCCGCGGCCCGCGTGTCGATCCCATATAATACCGCCGGACGCAGGGGCTTGCCCTCCGGATCAACCGGGAGCATACACGGGCCGATGGCACTGCATCCGACGGCCCGGATCTCCGCCGGAGCCACCCGAGCCTCGGCCAGAAGGCCACGGGTGATGGCACAAAAATCCGCCCACCAGATCTGCTCGGCATCATGCTCCGCCCATCCGGGGCGCGGAATAGCCAGCTCATGCGGGCGGACCTGCACAGCGACGACCTCGCCGGAGATCGTCGTCAGCACCCCCTTTGATTCATAGGTACCGATATCGACGCCCAAGAGATATCCTGTCATCTGATCATCCTCCTAATAGCGCCGGGCCAAATTCATTCCCGGCGTCAGGCTCCGAATCAGCTCCCAAGACAAGCGATATAACCCATCCAGATCACTCAGCGCGCAGACCTCGACCGGGGTATGCGTATACCTGACCGGGAAACCCAAATCGAGCACGGGAATTCCGGCCCCGACCAACTGTACGTAAGCTGAGTCGGTAAGCAGGCCAACCATGGCGTTGCGCTGTAGGGAGAGCCCAGCGCCGGCCGCGGCCTGTTTGGCCAGACTGACCAGCGCCGGATGGGGGATCGTCCCGTTTAAGGTGCCACGCCCATGAAAACTGTACATGCCCAGCACCGGCCCCCCGCCTAAGCGAAGGTCGAGCCGGTCGGCCAAATCGGGGGTGTCGCCGGCGACCATCACATCCAACGCGATCGCCAAATCCGGCTTGAGCACCTGGGCCGCTACCTGGGCACCGCGCAGATTAAACTCTTCCTGCACCGTGCCAACGAGATACAGGGTGGCCGCCGGACGCTGAGCTGCGGCCGCGGCAGCCAGTCGCACTAAGGTTGCGCAGCCGCCCCGGTCATCTAAAGATGTAGCCGCTACGCGACCGTTCTGGAGGACCGTAAACGCAGGCTCGTACGCAACCGGAGTCCCGACCTCGATGCCGAGCGCTTGAACTTCCGCGCTACTCGTCGCCCCAATATCGATATAGAGCTCCTGGTAGGGGAGGACCCGATATTTCTCTTCGTGCGGCGTCAGATGATGGGACTTGACGCCGATAACGCCTGAGACGGTCTTCCCCGTCTCGCTCAGAATCTGGACGACGAGGCCGGGCAAAACCTTCTCCGGCACCCCGCCCAACCGCTCCACCCGGAGGAAGCCGTCTGCGGTAATCTTGCGCACCACGAGACCCAACTGATCCAGGTGAGCAAAGACCATCACCGTTGGCGCCGCCGGATCAGTGCCGGTGATCCGCGCAATCACATTGCCGACCCGATCTATGCTAACCTCATCGGCGTAAGGGGCGAACGCTTGCACGAGAAAGTTGGCCAGCCTCGCCTCATACCCTGACACCGCCGGGATGAGGCACATTTCTTTCAACAACTCTCGCCAACTCATCAGCCCAACCCCTCGCCGTCTTGCACCGTCGCCAGCAAGGCCTCGCAGATGTAGGCTCCGACCGTCGCCCCCGGGTCCTGCCTACCGAGGGTCCGCTCACCAAAACAGGCTGCCTTGCCATGCTGCGAAACCATCTCTTTGGTGGCGGCCAAACCCTGAACGGCTGCTTGGTAGGCCGCCGCGACTCCGTCTACCAGGCTCAGCTGCTGCTCACACGCGCCCCGGAGAGCTTCCAAGGCCGGATAGAGCGAGTCCAAGATGGTCTTATCACCCGGCTTGGCCTTGCCCCGCGCGCTGATACCCTCAACGAAAGCCTCCAACATCTGGGCCAGCCCGGCCAGATCAAGCCCGGCTCTGCCCAGCACAGCCTGGCCGGCGCGCAGTAAGCCGGTCGCCAGGAGGGTGCCCATCGTCGACGGGGCGGCCGCAGCCAAGGTCGCACCCGCTTTGCTCAGGATTTTCCCGACATCGGTTTCGCCAAAGCCGGCCAGGGCTTCGCTCACCGCACCAAAGCCCTTGGTCATCGTCAGCCCCAAATCACCGTCGCCGATCGCCGCATCCAGTTCGGTGAGTTCGTCCTTGCGTGCGACCATTAGCTCGGCCAGTTTTCGAAAGAATGCTTTCAGCCCCGCGGCTTGTAACTCTGCCACCCGGATCCCCCCTTTACAACTGGTGTTGGACAAAGAACGGGGTATGCGCCGGTTTGGCCAAGAGGCTCTTCAACTCGTCATCTAAACGCAAGAGGCTGATCGAGGCCCCGGCCATCTCCATCGAAGTGGCAAACTCACCGAGATAGGGATAACTAACCGCGATCCCTTCCGCAGACAAGACCTGGTGGACCCGGCGATAAAGGAGGTACAGTTCTTCTTTGGGCGTAGCACCGAGCCCATTGATTAAGACCGAGACCTCATCGCCGCGGGTAAACGGCAGATCTGCGAGGATTGCCGCGAGCATCTGGTCGACGATCTCGTCAGCAGTAGCCAGTTTTGCTTTCCCCTGCACCCCCGGCTCCCCGTGGATGCCCATGCCGATCTCCATCTCCCCGTCGGCCAGTTCAAAGGTCGGCTTGCCGATCTCCGGGATCACACAGGGCGAAAGAGCAACCCCCATGGTCCGCACATTGTCCCGGGCTTTGAGCGCTAGTCGTTTAACCTCGGCCAAATCAGCCCCTGCCTCGGCAGCCGCCCCGGCGACCTTATACAGATAGAAAATCCCGGCCACGCCGCGCCGCTTATCTTCCCTGCCTTTTGGTGCCGAAGCCACATCATCACAGCCGATGACCGTCTCCACGGTGATCCCTTCAACAGCCGCCAATTCGGCCGCCAGATCGAAGTTCATAATATCACCGGTGTAGTTCCCGTAGATATACAAGACGCCGGAGCCGCCATCGATCGCTTTGGTCACCGCCAGCATCTGTTCGGCGCTGGGCGACTGAAAGACCCCGCCGACCGAACAGCCGTCGAGCATCCCTTCCCCGACGTAACCCAAAAAGAGCGGCAGATGTCCCGACCCGCCGCCGGTCGCCAGGCCGACCTTGCCCGGCTTGATATGTTTCCGGACATAACAGCGCAAATCATTGTTGACATAGGTGACTTTGTCCGGATGGGCCGCATAAATGCCCTGCAGCATCTCGTCAACGAAATCTTCCGGCCGATTAATCAGCTTGCGCATTGACTTCACACTCCTTTGCTTGCAGTAGAGCTTCCCGCCGCTCGCGCCGGGTATTGGTGAGGTAGTTGATCACCATGACCACGAGCAGCACAGCACCCCAGATAAACTCCTTAAAGAAATTGCTGAACCGCAACATACTGAAGCCGCTGGACAAGAACTGGAGGGTTAAAATGGCCAGGACCAAGCCGCCAACCCGCCCAAAACCGCCCGCCGGATTGACCCCGCCGAGGACGGCAATGAGCACCGCTTGGAGGGTATAGGATGAACCATAATCCGCTTTGGCCGAATTGGTGCGCGCCAAGACGACAATCCCGGAAAGAGCGGCCAAGAACCCGCTCAGCATGTAGGTTTGCAGCAACAGTTTGGTATTGTTGAGCCCGGAAAATCTGGCGGCGACGGGGTTGGTGCCGAGGAGCTGCAACTTAGCACCGAATGCCGTTTTGTTGAGGATTATGGCAAAAACCGCAGCCGCTACGACGAAGATCAGAAACGGAACCGGAAATATCCACAAGCTTCCGTTGCCCATAAAGGTAATCAGCTCGGGAAAACCGAAGACCGCCGCACCTTTGGTGATGACGATCGCAATCCCGGTAAAAAGCTCCATCGTGCCCAGGGTCGCGAGAATCGGGGTAATCCCGACCACCGCGATGAGCAGGCCGTTGATCAGCCCGCAGGTCAAACCGGTCACAAGCGAGGTCGCCAGGGCCAGCAGTGAGTACAGGACCACCTGCAGCGCCGAGGCCTCTGCCGGCAGTAAGCGTGTCAGCACCAGAGCAGCCAAAATCCCGGAGAGGTTGGCCACCCCAACAATGGAAAGGTCAATCCCCCCGGAGAGCAGCGTCAGCATAATCGCCATGGCCAAGAGGCCAAATTCGGGGAATTGAAAGGCCATCGAGCTGAAGTTGTCGAGTGTAAAGAACATGGTTGGCCGTAGCAAGCTCATGCTGACAAAAACTAAAACCGTGATAACTAATAGCCAACGTACATTAGTATCTTTGGGTAGAATTGCCCGCCAAGCAATCTGTTTCACCTGCACCCCTCCTCCTTGCCCCCGCTTTAGGCCGCTCGTCGGCGTCTTGTTGCCTGGTAAGCCGGGATTCCCGTACCGATGATGATTAAGAGTCCAAGCACCGCGCGTTGCCAGAAGGACGAGACCCCGAGCAGGATCAGGCTGGTGTTCATGATCACCACCAGGACCACGCCGAGCATTGTGCCCACTACGCTCCCCTTGCCCCCGGTAATGCGGGCGCCGCCCAAGACCACGGCCGCAATGACGCTCATCTCCGTGCCAACTAGGTCAAAGGGGCGAGCGGTTCGGACCAAGGCCGAGTGTACGATACCCCCGATGCCCGCGAGGAAACCGACAAAGCAGTAGATAAAGAGCTGGATGCGGCGGATGTTGAACCCGGCGCGTTCAGCAGCGCTCCGATCACCGCCCAAAGCGTAGATCCCCCGCCCCAGCATCGTCTTGTTCAAGATGAACCAGACGAGGACGGCCAGAACAATCAGGATGAGAATGCTGACATGTAGTCCGTAAGTGAAACGGCCTTGCTTGATGGTGACCAGAAAGGACCGCGAAAAGGCGATCATCGCCGGCGGCAGGTTAGTGATCTCCATCGCGCCGATAAAGGCCAGCATGAACCCGCGGAAGGCACTCATCGTCCCCAGAGTAACAATCATCGTCGGCAAGCGAAACTGCGAGATGAGCACGGCGTTGATCAGACCGAGTAGTGTACCGATCAGCGCGGAGAGGGCGAAGGGGACCAGGATCGTCCCCTGAAAGTGAAAGGGGACCAGAATTTTCGCGGTCACGAACATGGCAAAGGCCGCAACAGCGGCAAAGGAGATATCGATCCCGCCGGAGATAATGACGATCAACACTCCGAGGGAGAAGATGCCCATGACGACGCTGTTACGCACCAAGTCAAAGAGGTTGCCCACGGTAAAAAAGACCGGATTGACCGCCCCGATCACCAGGCAGAGCCCGACCACAACCAAGGCTACATAAAATTCGTTTCGGGTTAAGAGCTTTCTCCACATATGCTCACCTAAGCTCCCGTCAGTTTGCCGGCCAATTCGTTTTCCGAGATCTCGCCGGCGCAAAACTCTTGGGCGATCCGCCCGCGTTGCATCAGCAAGATCCGATCACAATGGTGCAGCAGCTCCGGGATATCGTCGGAGATGATGATGACCCCGATCCCCTGCCTGGCCAGATCGCGCAGGATTGCATGGATCTCGGCTTTCGAACCGACATCGACCCCGACCGTCGGTCCGTTCAAGATCAGGATGCGTGGTGCAGTCGCCAGCCACTTGGCTAGGACGACCCGTTGCTGGTTCCCGCCGGAGAGGCTTTGCACCGGTGCCTCCGGCGAAGGGGCGGCAATGCTGAGGTTGGTCAGCCAACGCTTGACCACGGCGCGGACCTTCTCGGCGCTAATCAAGCCAAAGCGGTCCAACACTTGTCGGTACGAACCGGCCACGATGTTGCGCGCAATGGACCTGGCCAGAAAGAGCCCCTGGGTCAAGCGATCTTCCGGAACATAGCCGATCCCATTGGCGATCGCATCCTGAACCGACTTGAT
>JAAYHC010000059.1 GCA_012735535.1 Bacillota bacterium | reverse complement strand
TATCTTTGATATCCTGCCAATCAGTCTGTCCATATCCGCTGTGCAAATAGATCTTATCAGCTCCAGACTTGGCCAACAAGCCGTTGTAGCGGATATAGGCAGGTTCGCCTTGTAGCAGCGGGACCGGATCCACGGAGACTCGCCCATCAATAAAGATCCCAGGGTTGGGCTTGCCACTTCTGGTCACTTTCCGCCTCACCTCCTCAAACATTCATATTTTACGGCTTGTCAGCATAGCTTTATGTGAACAAGGGGGGAGGTAAAGGCTGTGTCTGATGACAAAATGCACCGCGGGCTCCTTTGCGGCACGGCAGTCATTTTAGCCCTCACCTTGGCGCAGAGCCCAGCTAAGCTTGTGTCCTCCTTAGATCAACAGGCCGGATTGCTCTTGCTGCCTTTAGCAGTCCCTTTGCTCCTGCTCGCCCTGGGCCCAAGCCTGCCACCGGTTGTGCGCGCGGACTTCCTGCTCCTCGCAGCCGGTTGGGGGGCGATCTTCCGCTGGGCCATTTTACTGCCGACTGCCTGCTTGGAGCTGAAAACAACGGTTGCCGCGATGGCTTTAGGCCTCTTTTGGACTTGGCTGATACCTTTAGCACAGCTTCCCCCGGCCTTTTCCACGATGGACGAGCCTTGGCTGCAACGGCTATTTGAGCCGGAGACCAAACGGGCTCCGCAATTTTCATTATCGATCATCGCTGCAACCTGGCTGCGCTTAACCGGTTTCAGCTTTAATCCGGTCATTAGCGGGCTTGCTCTAACCGCGGGCACCGGCCGACCGTTGTGGGCAACCGGTCTCGCAGCTTGCTTGGCTGAGTTGTATCGCACGTACTTCAATTTTGGGTCTGCGGAGAGTATGGCTGCCGACCTGCGAATCTATGCTTTCATCCTCTTGGTGCTTCCGCTCGGCGCGTGGCTGGTGAGAGTAGGGCTGCGGAACCTCACCCGGCCCCGCCAACTGGTGCTCGATTTTCAGCGCTCACAGGGTCCGGTGCAGATTATGGTTTCGGTAGTACTCCTAATCAGCGTGTTTGTCTTGACCGGACCCGAGGCCGGCATCATAGTTGGTGTATCCGTACTCGCACTGCTTTACTCGGTCTTGGCCCGCTCCAGCATCGGGCTTTTGCTCTTGCCGATCTGGCGGCCGCTTGAACTGCTGCCGTCGGCGGTCTGGCCGTCGGCTAGCCTGGGTCTGTTGGCCGGGGTCATCGGGGCGGTGCTGCTCGGCGAAGGGTGGACCAGGCGGCGAAGTTCCATCTGTCTATCCCGGAGTCTCTGGGGCCCTGCGTCGGTCTTTCTGATACTGGTAGGTTTAGTGTTTCTACAAGTTCCCCTTTTGGCAGAGGAATTGACTTCCTTTCCCTCGGCCGGCGGTGATTGGCTGGCCGGGTTGTTTGCTCCGGACTTTGCTCCGCTACTCTGGATTTTTTTCGGTCTTGGTGTAACTTTTGGCATCCTGAGCGGGCGGGAAATCTACATATATTTAGCATGGGGCTTATTGCTACCGGTCGGTTGGGGTAAGTCGCTGCTCATTGGGTCCGGCTTGGCCTGGTTATTTGCCAATCAGGCAGAAACGACAAATTCGGTCGGAAAAGGCCTGATAGCCGGTGATCTCTTGGCGAGCCTGCTATTACTATTGAGTTAAACAAGGAAAACTAGATACCTAAGGCCAATTAGTCCAGAGGGAAGTTGCAAAGGAAGGTGGATATAGTGTCCGATTCTAAACTGGACCGCACCATGATGTTCAAGGCGGTCGAGACCGACAGACCCGATGTGCGGGCGGTACTCGAGCAAGTTTATCAAGCTCTGGAGGAAAAGGGATACAACCCGCTGGACCAGCTTGTCGGTTACCTGATGACCGGTGACCCCGCCTATATTACAAGTCACCGCGAGGCTCGCATGCTGATCAAGCAGTTAGATCGGGATGAACTTTTGGAGACCCTATTACGTTCCTTTTTACAGAAATAGACTTAGAGGTGGGAGTGTACAGCTTGGACAAGTACGTCGTAATTGGTGGGACTCCACTTAGTGGCCAAGTTTCGGTCAGTGGGGCGAAAAACAGCGCTTTGGCGCTAATCGTTGCTGCAGCGCTTGCTGAAGATGAATGTGTTCTCAAAAATGTTCCCCATGAAAGCGATGTTTATACCATTATTGAAATCCTACAGGATTTAGGCGTCAAGACCGATTTTGTCGGATCAACTCTGCGGGTCGACGGTAGTTGTATCCGCTCTTACCAGGCCCCGTACGAGCTGGTCCGCAAGATGCGCGCCTCCTTTTATACGGCCGGATTGTTGTTGGCACGCCTGGGCAAGGCCGAAGTCCCGCTGCCGGGCGGGTGCTCGTTGGGTTCCAGGCCCGTCGATTATCACATCAAAGGCTTTCAAGCCATGGGAGCCGATGTCCAGATCGAGCACGGTATGTTAAAGGCCGAAGTGACTAAGCTGGTCGGCAGCAAGATCTACATCAATCGGTCCAGTGTCGGAGCCACCGTTAACCTGATGATTGCCGCGAGTTTGGCGGAGGGCACCACGGTCCTCGAAAATGCCGCCAAAGAACCGGAAATTGTTGATTTGGCCAGTTTCCTCAACTCGATGGGGGCCAAGGTTAAAGGCGCCGGGACCAATGTGATTAAGATCGAAGGGGTCAAGAGGTTGCGGGGCACGGAGTATTCGATTATCCCCGACCGGATCGAGGCCGGCACCCTGATGATTGCTACGGCGATTACCGGCGGCGATGTGGTGATTAAGGATCTGGTGCCTGAGCATGTGCGCTCGGTCGTCTTAAACTTACAGGAGGCCGGGGTCAAGATCGAAGAGTCGTTGAGTGAGATCCGGGTGAAGGCGCCGGAGCGGCCCAAGGCCGTGGACGTAGAAACCGCCCCTTATCCCGGATTCCCGACCGATCTCCAACAGCCCTTTGTGGCTTTGATGAGCATCGCCGAAGGGACCAGTATCATCCGGGAAAACATCTTTGACCGTTTTCGGTATGTTGATGAACTCCGCCGTATGGGCGCAGATATTAAAGTCGAACATGGCACCGCGATCGTCCGCGGTGTGCCCAAGCTAACCGGGGCCCCGGTTGAGACTACCGACCTCCGCGCCGGTGCGGCGTTGATTGTCGCGAGCTTGGCGGCCGAGGGGGTTACCGAGATCTCCGGGATCGAGCATATCGACCGCGGATATGAAAATATCGAAGAAAAGTTGCGTTCGTTGGGCGCCAAGATTAGCCGGGTGAGTATTGATTAATGACCTCTCTTGCCAGCAATTTTGTCCATCTGCATTGCCACTCAGAATATAGCCTGCTTGATGGCTTTTGTCCGGTGGACAAGCTCTTGGAAAGGGCCAAAGAGCTGGGCATGTCCAGCCTGGCCGTGACCGACCATGGCAATCTTTATGCTGCCGTCACTTTTTCACGCCAAGCCCGCAAATATGGGATCAAGCCGATTATCGGCTGTGAGGTCTATGTCGCTCCGGGTTCCCGTTTTGACAAAACTCCGGCGGCGCAGACCCGCTTTTACCATTTGGTGCTGCTCTGCGAGGACCAAACCGGATACCACAATTTAGTCCGGTTGGTTACGGCGGCTCACTTAGAGGGTTTTTACTACAAACCGCGGATCGACAAGGAATTGTTGGCCGAGCATAACGCAGGTTTGATTGCGCTCAGTTCCTGTCTGGCCGGCGAAATCCCGGCCTTGTTATTAGCCAACGATTATGAGGGAGCCAAAGCGGTCGCCCGCAGTTATCAAGAGATTTTTGGCCCGGACCGCTTTTATCTGGAGCTCCAAGATCAAGGCTTGCCGGAGCAAAGGCAAGTCAACGCCGGTCTGTTGCAGCTTAGTCAGGAGCTAGGACTACCGGTCGTGGCGACCAATGATGTCCATTATTTGACCCAAGCCGATGCGGTCGCCCATGACTGTATTTTGTGTGTCGGGACCGGCACAAAGCTGGCCGATCGCGACCGGATGCGCTTTGAGTCCGATCAGTTCTACTTGAAATCCGGCGCCGAAATGGCGGAGCTCTTCCGGGAGGTGCCGGAAGCGATCCTCAACACGCAGCGGATCGCCGAGCGCTGTCGTTTCGAGCTCGCGCTGGGCGGAATGTACCTGCCTGTTTTTGATTTGCCGGCCGGTTACAGCGATGCCGCCGCGTATTTACGTTTCCTCTGTGAAGAGGCCCTGCCGGAGAAGTACGGCGCCAACCCCTCGCCGGAGGTCAAAAACCGGCTCGAACACGAACTGCAAGTCATCTCCTCATTAGGCTACAGCGACTATTTCCTCATTGTTTGGGATTTTATCCGCTATGCCAAGTCGCAAGGGATCCCGGTTGGTCCGGGGCGGGGTTCGGCGGCCGGCAGTTTGGTGGCTTATCTCTTGGGCATCACCGGAATCGATCCTTTAGAATATGGGCTGCTCTTTGAGCGTTTCTTAAATCCGGAACGGGTGACTATGCCCGATATCGACATTGATTTTGACTACGAGCGGCGGGGCGAAGTCATCGAGTATGTCCGGCAAAAATACGGCGACGACCGGGTCGCGCAGATTATCACCTTCGGTACTCTGCAGGCGAGGGCGGCGATTCGCGATATCGGCCGGGTGCTCGATTTGCCGATCAACAAAGTTGATCAATTGGCCAAGCTGGTCCCCAACGAGTTGGGGATTACCATCGCCGATGCCCTGGCCAAAGAACCACGCCTGGCCGCTCTATACCAGGATGACGCCGAGGCCCGACAGCTCCTCGATCTGGCCAAAGCGGTTGAGGGTTTGCCGCGCCACGCTTCCACTCATGCTGCCGGGGTGGTAATTGGGGCCGGTCCATTGGCCGAGCTGGTCCCGTTGCAGCTCGGTACCGATGGCGGTGTGGTCACCCAGTATGATATGGGCTCGCTCGAGGCTGTCGGCCTGTTAAAGATGGACTTTTTGGGCTTGCGCACCCTGACCGTGATCGATTCGGCTTGCAAGCTGGTCAAAGAACTGACCGGCCAGACCATCGATTTGGCCAAACTCCCGCTCGATGATCCGGAGGTTTACCGGATGTTGTCGGCCGGACAAGCCCAGGGCGTCTTCCAGATGGAGAGTCGCCTCTTCCACCGCTTGTTGCTGCAGGTGCGGCCGACCTGTTTCAAAGATCTCATCGCCTTGGTCTCTCTTGGCAGGCCCGGACCGGTCAACATGGTGCCGGATTTTGCCGCGCGCAAGCACGGCGAGCAGCCGGTCGAATACCTGCACCCTAAATTGGAGGCGATTCTCGAGGAGACTTACGGGATCATGGTCTACCAGGAACAGGTAATGCGAATCGCTTCCGAACTGGCCGGGTTCACTCTCGGCGAAGCCGACCTGCTTCGGCGGGCGATGGGTAAGAAAAAAATCGAAGAGCTGCTCGCGATGAAACAGCGTTTTGTCGAAGGTGCCGCCGCCAATGGCGTGGAGTTGGCCACTGCGCAGAAGATCTTCGAGGCGATGGAGTACTTTGCCAATTACGGCTTTAACAAGTCGCATGCGGCGGCTTATGCTTTGGTGGCATACTGGACCGCGTATCTGCGCCGTTATTACCCGGCTGCCTTTTTTGCGGCGATGTTAACCAGTGTGCGCAATAACACGGATAAATTGCGCTCCTATGTTTTCACGATCCGCCACGAGCTCGGCATCGAGGTCTTACCGCCGCGGATCAATGAGAGTCAACTCGACTTTACCGTGCAGGATTCCGGGATCCGTTTCGGTCTCGGGGCGATCAAAAATGTCGGTGATGCCGCTGCGCGGGCGATTATCGAAGAAAGAGAGCAAAATGGCCCGTACCGGAGTATGCTTGACTTGTGTACCCGCCTGCCGGGGCGGGTGTTAAATCGGGCCGCCCTAGAAAGTCTGATTAAAGCCGGTGCTTGTGACGAGTTCGGTGAGTCGCGCCTGCAATTATTGGCTGATGTGGAGCTTGTTTTAGCCCAGGCCAGCCGCGGTCAAATTGCGACCGGGCAAGTCTCTCTCTTTGACGAGTTGCCCCCGGCCGGAGGCGCCCAAACCGCCGGCTCGGCGGCTCAGCACGTTGATCTCGAGCAGATCTTGGCTTACGAGAAAGAGTCCCTGGGATTATACCTTTCCGGTCATCCGCTGGACAAGTATCGGGAGAAGTTGCAGGAGTTTGTCAGCGGCGATTTGGCCGAACCTGAAGCCCTGGCGGATAACGCGGAAATCATTGTGGCCGGGGTTGTCAGCGAGCTGAACCTGCGGCGGACGCGCAAAGGGCAGCTGATGGCCAGGCTGCAGCTCGAAGATGAGCGAGGCAGTATCAATGTCATCGTTTTTCCGAGTATCTACCAGAAACGGGCTGAATACCTTAATCAAGGGAGCCTGGTTGTCTTGCACGGCCGGGTCGAACAACAGGAAGAAGGAATTATTCTCGTAGCAAGTGAAGTTATTCCGATCACTCCCGGGCATTTAATCGTTTGTACCGAAGCTGAGCTGCCCAGTCTGGAGCCAAATCAGGTCCAAAAGCCTGCGCTCTTGAAAATTCTGGGCGAGCGGCGTAATATTATTTTAATTGTCCCGAGTTAAGCGATATTTGAGGTGATTACCGTGGCGGAAGTAGCTCCGCAAATCAGACCCCGTAGGAGTCTCAAGCCGGAAGTGGTCCGTTGGTTGGCGGCGCGAGGGGTCGAGGTTGCAGATTTGGCCGAGATTGTATATAAACTGCAAGTGCCATATAATCCGCGGCTGACGATGCGTGAGTGTATCGAGAGCGTGGAAGCGGTCTTAGACAAACGGGAGGTCCAACATGCGATCTTGACAGGGATCACCCTGGATTTGTTGGCCGATGAAGGTGCACTGCCCGAACCGTTACAACAGATTATCGCCAGCGATGATCCCTTGTACGGGATCGATGAAGTCCTGGCTTTATCCATAACCAATGTTTATGGTTCGATTGGACTAACCAGCTTTGGCTATCTGGATAAATGCAAAGAGGGGCTGCTAGGCAGATTAAATAATGGTGAAAATGGTTTCACCAATACTTTCTTAGATGATATCGTCGCCGGGCTGGCCGCGGCCGCCTCCGCCCGCATCGCCCACAAGGTACAGGAAAGCTAAAGCGGCCAATCAAGATCAGGAAGGAGATCGATTCAAATGGACTTGAATGCCGAGGCCCTAAAACTTCACGCGGAGAATCAAGGCAAAATCTCCGTAACCTCGCGGGTGCAGATCAAAGATAAGCATGATCTCTCGCTCGCCTATTCGCCTGGGGTTGCCGCCCCGTGCCGGGAGATTGCCAAAGATCCTGATAAAATCTGGCTCTATACCGGCAAAGGACGCACCGTGGCGGTGATCACCGATGGCTCTGCCGTGCTGGGTCTGGGGGATATTGGTCCGGAGGCCGCTTTACCGGTGATGGAGGGCAAGGCTGCGTTGTTTAAAGCCTTTGCCGGCGTGGATGCCTTTCCGATCTGTGTGGGCACGCAGGATATCGATGAGTTTGTCGAGATCGTCAAGAAAATCAGCATCGTCTTTGGGGGCATAAACCTGGAGGATATTGCCGCCCCGCGTTGTTTTGAGATCGAAAGGCGGCTAATTGCCGAACTGGACATACCGGTTTTCCACGATGATCAACATGGGACGGCGATCGTGACCTATGCCGGCCTGATTAATGCGCTCAAAGTTGTCGGTAAAGAGCTCTCCGAGGTGACGGTGGTCTTAAACGGACCAGGCGCCGCCGGAGTGGCCATCTGCAAACTCTTGCTGTCGGCGGGGGTCGGGCGGTTAAAAGTCCTCGACCGCGCCGGTCTGTTAACCCCGCAGAAAGATTACCGGAATCCGGCTAAAGAAGAGTTGGCCCGATTAACCAATCCGGAAGGCCAGGAGGGCGATTTGGCGAGCGCCTTGGTCGGTGCGGATGTCTTTATTGGCGTCTCCTCAGCGAATCTGGTCACCGGGGAGATGGTCCGGCAGATGGCTCCCGATCCGATCATTTTCGCTTTGGCCAATCCGGATCCGGAAATCGATCCGGCCGAAGCCTTCGCGGCGGGTGCCAAAGTCGTGGCTACCGGCCGGTCGGATTACCCGAATCAGATCAATAACGTTCTTGGGTTCCCGGGGATTTTCAAAGGGGCCTTGCGTGTCGGTGCTTCGGCTATCACCGAGGAGATGAAATTATCCAGCGCCAAAGCGATTGCTGCCCTGGTCGGTTCGGACTTGAGCGCCGATTACATTATCCCCAGCCCGTTTGACCCGCGCGTGGCGTCGGCGGTGGCCTTTGCCGTGGCCGAAGAGGCTATGCGCCAAGGCTTGGCCAAACGCCCGGTTCCCTTGGAAGAGCTCCGCAAGGAGTTTGGAATCGAGTAACAAGGAGGTCGTACCGATGAACATTGATGAAAATGTCCTGATGGCGGCAGGCGATTATGTGGTGGTTAAAGCCCTGGAGAACGGGGTGATGATTATCGGCATGACCCGGGGGCGCGAGACCAAGTTTCATCATACCGAAAAGCTGGATAAAGGGGAAGTGTTGTTGGCCCAGTTCACCGAGTTGACTTCGGCGATGAAAATTCGGGGGAAAGCCTTGATCCTGACCAAACACGGCGAGGTTATCTCAGGCGAGTAAGGTAGTAATTGGTGCAGGCTGCGAGCATATTTTAACCTCCTGACAGCAAAATTAATTGCTGAAAGGAGGTTTCTTGATGAAGGGCTCGACATGGATTTCCCTGTTTTTACTGGTAGCATTGGGCGTAGTCGGTTACATGTGGTTTGCCGCCACCAATCAACCCAATCAGGTGGCTAGGGATATAGACCGGACCGGAGACCAGATCGGAAATGACGTCAACCAGATGGGCAATGACAACCGGACCGGGCAGCTTAGCGATGTCACTACGATCGATTATACCGGTAAAAACGCCAAGTCTTGTACCGAGTGCCACAAACCTGGCGGAGAGCACAGCCTGTCCAAAGAGGCTAACGCGGTACAAGGCCATCCCAAAGTCTCCGGTGATGACTACGCAAGTTGTATCCGGTGCCATGGCGGCGATAAGGATTATGCCTTCAAGTTCATCTTGCATACCGGACATTTAAAAGAAGGCTCGCACTTCATCTCGAATTATGGCGGTCAGTGTACGGTCTGCCATCAGATGCAGCAAAATGGCAAGATCATAGTCAAGACTTGATGATTTATCGCATCAGATCTCGAATATCTCGCGCGGAACGGGCTTCGCTGAGGCCCGTTTTTATTAGCAGGTAATAATAATTTGTGGAGCGAAATACAATAATATCCGCTCAAGCAGGAGATAGGAAGGGCAAAACGAAGGATTTAATGGCATCTGTCTGCAAACACTAAATTCGGCTGTAGATCTAGCGTTTGTCAAGGAGGGGCCGGAAATGTGGAAGGTCGTTTTTATTGCCCGTACTAAAAGCATGGCTGAAAAATTGCAAGAGCAGCTGCAAAACGAAGGTCTCTTAGTGATGCTGAGGCCGCTTGGCGGAGGAGAACTCAACAGTCAGTATGAAATCTTGGTACCCGAATCAGAGGTTGATGAGGCACAGGAGGTGCTGACCTCGGTTTAGCGGAGGTTCGCTTGGGGAGGATAGGTGATCGTTATTGGCAACAATCAAAGATTTTTTCCGCAGCAAACCCAAATATGTGACAGTTCACCAGCCTAGTACGGATGATCGGCGGGAGATCCCCGATGGCTTGTGGGTAAAATGTGAAGAGTGCGGCAATCTTCTGTTTAATAAAGAACTAGAGCGCAGTTTGATGGTTTGTCCCAAGTGCGGTTACCATTATCGGGTTTCAGCCCGCTTTCGTATTGCCAATCTGGTTGATGAGGACAGCTTCGAGGAGTTTGACGCCGACTTAATCCCCGGTGATCCGTTGGGCTTTCCTGCGTATCCAGAGAAAACGCGGGCGGCGCAGGAGAAGACCGGACTTAAAGAGGCCGTCATTACCGGGCGTTGTCGGATCAAGGGCATCCCCGTCATCCTGGGTGTAATGGAATTCGGTTTTATTGGCGGCAGTATGGGCAGTGTCGTTGGGGAAAAGATTACTCGGGCAGCCGAACGGGCGATCGAGACCAAGCTGCCGCTAATTATTATCAGTACCTCCGGCGGAGCCCGGATGCAGGAAGGTATACTATCGTTGATGCAAATGGCCAAAACCAGTGCTGCGATTGGCCGGCTCGATGAGGCCGGCGGACTGTACATCTCCGTATTGGCCAACCCCTGTACTGCCGGGGTGATGGCCAGTTTCGCCTCCCTGGGTGATATTATCATTGCTGCGCCAAAGGCTTTGGTAGCCTTTGCCGGACCGCGGGTTATCGAGCAAACCGTCCGGGAGAAACTGCCACCCGGGTCACATCGGTCGGAGTTCGTGATGGAGCATGGGTTTGTGGATTTGATCGTTGATCGGCGTGAACTCCGCGACACCCTGGCCAAATTGCTTCATTTTCATGGGCGAACAGCGGTCGGAGGTGTCAGCAATGGTTAACGGCAACTTAGATTTTGAAAAGCCGCTGGTCGAACTGGAATCGCGGATCGCCGAGCTCCGACGGTTCAGCAAAGAAAAGAATATCGATCTGACCGAGGAGATTACGACACTGGAAAAAAAGGCGGCCAAACTCCGCCACGAGATTTACGCCAATCTGACGCCGGGGCAGCGTGTCCAACTGGCGCGTCATCCGAAACGCCCCTTGGCTTTGGATTTCATCAATTTAATTTTTCCGGATTTTTTGGAGCTGCACGGTGACAGACTTTACCGTGACGACCACGCCATCATCGGCGGCCTGGCGACGCTGGAAGGGTCTCCGGTGACGGTCATCGCCGAGCAAAAAGGGCGCGATACCAAGGAAAATATCGCGCGCAATTTCGGGATGCCCTTCCCGGAAGGTTATCGTAAGGCCTTGCGCCTGATGAAACAAGCCGAGAAATTTGGCCGACCGATCATCACATTAATCGATACGCCCGGGGCTTTTCCCGGGTTGGAGGCTGAGCAGAGAGGACAAGCTGAGGCTATTGCGGTCAACCTCATGTATATGAGCAGGCTGGCTGTCCCGATTGTGGTCGTGGTCATCGGCGAGGGCGGCAGCGGCGGCGCCTTGGCCATCGGGGTCGGCGACCGGATCTTGATGCTGGAAAATGCCCAGTATTCGGTGATCTCGCCGGAAGGTTGTGCCGCCATCTTGTGGCATGATGCCTCATTTGCTCCCGAGGCTGCGGCGGCGCTGAAGATAACGGCCAAAGATTTGTTCGAACTCAAGGTGATTGATGAGATTATTCCTGAGCCCTTAGGTGGTGCCCATCGCGATTATGCGGAGACCGCCGCCAATGTCAAGGCGGCGATCGTCCGGAACTTGCAGGAGCTCAAGAAAATAGATGTAAAAGACTTAGTCGAACAGCGATATGCGAAATTCCGGAAGATGGGCGTATTCTACGAGGCCAGCGAGGATAAGGAGGCATAACCGGTGAAGCGGATCGGCGTTCTTACTAGCGGTGGTGACGCCCCGGGAATGAACGCCGCCATCAGAGCCGTCGTGCGGATGGCTGCGTACAATGACCTGGAGGTCTGGGGTATTCAGCATGGTTATGCCGGTTTGATCAAGAACAGCATGCAGCCGCTGTCCACCCGATCGGTAGCCGATATTATTCACCGCGGCGGGACAATTCTGCGCACGGCTCGTTCGGAGGAGTTTACGCGCGAAGCCGGCCAGTTAAAGGCCATCGAAGCCTTGAAGATTAATGAGATCAGCAGTCTGATCGTCATCGGCGGGGATGGATCCTTTAGAGGGGCCATGGCCCTTGTCGAGCGCGGGATTCAGGTGGTGGGGATCCCGGCTACCATCGACAACGATATCCCCGGGACCGATTATTCGATCGGCTTTGATACGGCGGTCAATAACGTCGTGGATGCGGTGAATAAAATCCGCGACACTGCGACGAGCCATGAACGGGTATATGTCGTGGAAGTGATGGGGCGCAATTCGGGTCATATCGCGCTGGCCGCCGGTTTGGCCGGCGGTGCCGAGTCCATCCTCATACCGGAAGGCGAGTCCTCCCTGACCGAATTGTGTCAGCGGGTAATCCGGGGTTATCAGCGCGGCAAAGCGCATAGCATAATAATTGTGGCGGAAGGTTATCGTCCTCCAGGTGTGGAAGAGATACAAAGTCCCGGAATGTACGTTGGCCAGTTCATCCGCGAGAAAACCGGCTTTGAAACTCGGATTACCATCCTTGGTCACATCCAGCGGGGCGGCACCCCAACGGTGATGGACCGCGTCTTGGCCAGCAAATTCGGCGCTAAAGCGGTTGAGCTGCTTTTAGCCGGCCAGACCGCCGTGATGACGGCGATCCAGGGCAACAATATCATCAGCGTCCCGTTTAACGAGGTCTTTTCCGGCCAACAAGAGGTTGACCTGGAGGGGTTTAGGTTGGCAGAAATTCTCTCACGCCCATAGGTATGGATACTTAGCTCTGAGGAGGATTTCATGAGCAGCGCAGACCAAACCCGGTGGTATAAAAAGACCAAGATAGTCGCGACCCTAGGGCCCAGTACCGATGGTAAGATCAAAGAGATGCTACAGGCTGGGCTCAATGTGGTGCGGATTAATTTTTCGCATGTCGATTATGGCGAGGTCCAGCGGCGCTTGGCCGAGGTTGATCGGGCAGCGGCCGAACTGGGCGTTTTTGTCGGGAAAATCGCCGATATTCAGGGCCCGAAGATCCGGACCGGCAAGGTGCCCAAGGGTACTGTCTTGGTTCCCGGAAGCGAGATAATCCTGACCACGGTGCCGCAAATGGGTTCGGCCGCAAAGGTTTATGTCGGTTACCCTTCGCTGTGTCGGGATGTCAAACCGGGCAACACCATTTACCTTGATGATGCTAACCTCGAGTTAGTCGTCGAGGAGGTTTTGAGCGACGAGGTCCGCTGCCGAGTGGTGATCGGCGGTGAGCTCGTCTCGCATAAAGGGGTGACCCTGCCGGGGGTGAAGGTTGATCTACCGGCGGTAACCGAAAAAGATATTCGCGATATCCGGTTTGCGGTTGAGCATGGTTTTGATTTTATTGCGGCTTCCTTCGTCCGGCACGCCTCGCATCTGCGGGAGATCCGGCGGGTCATCGCCGAAGCCGGCGCAAATATTCCCATTATCGCCAAAGTGGAAAATGAAGAAGGCTTGGCCAATCTCGAGGAGATCATCAGAGAAGCGGATGCGGTGATGATTGCCCGGGGCGATTTGGGGGTGAGCCTGCCGCCGCACGAGGTGCCGCTGGTCCAAAAAATGATGACCAGGCAAAGCAATCTCCTGGGCAAGCCCGTGATCACGGCGACGCAGATGTTGGACTCGATGCGCCATTCGCCGCGGCCGACCCGGGCAGAGGTGACCGATGTCGCTAATGCGATCCTCGACGGCACCGATGCGGTAATGCTTTCCGGGGAAACTGCGGTCGGAGATTATCCGGTGCAGGCGATCAAGATGATGTCCGAGATCGCCATTCATACCGAAAAATCGATTGATTACAGCCAGTATCTCTACAACCGGCGGGCGGCTTCTCCGGCGATTGCCGATGCGATCAGTCATGCGACTTGTCAAGCCGCCGAAGACCTGGCAGCCAAAGCAATTATCACTTCTACCGAAAGCGGCACGACCGCCTTGATGGTGGCCCGGTATCGGCCTAAAGCTCCGATCGTCGCTGCAACGCCCAATCCCGAGGTTGCGAGACGGTTGACGCTCTCTTTCGGGTTGTACCCGGTCGTTGTGGAGCGCACCAAGGATATCGATTCGATGATCGAAGTTACAATCAAAGCAGCCGTAGCAAAAGGCTTTGTCGAACCGGGTGATTTGGTCGTCATGACCGCCGGCCTCAGGCCAGGCATCGCCGGTACCACCAACTTGATGAAGGTACACATTATCTAGGGAGCGAGCTCGTTTTGCTTTTTCGTATCGTCGTTGGTTTGGTCCTGATTGCCTTGACCGAGCTGTGTTTGCTTGTCGCATTTGTCATGCATTTTGGCTTACTATCACTGCTGATTTGGAGCACTAGCACCGCTTTGATCGGATTGTTCTTAGTGAAAAGAATAGGTGCCGATCCCTGGACTGAGTTTAAAAGCGCTCTCTGGCAGGGTGAGCTTCCGGATGCGGAAACGCTGAACAGTTTGTTAACTCTTTTGGCCGGGGCAATCCTGATTCTGCCGGGTATCGCCACGGATATGCTCGGCCTTGTTCTCTTAATGCCCGGGGTCCGCAAGTCCATCCTGGTTTTCGCCCCGGGTCAGCTTGCGAAAATGATGGAAGAAGGAGTAATCCGCCTCTTACAGTGGCGGTCGGAAGAGGAGAGTAGTGATGAGCGTAGAGGAGCAATATCGTAAAGTTTTTGCCAAATCGGCCGAGCTATATGCCCAGGCGGTCGAGGTTTTCCCCAGCGGGGTGACCCATGATGCCCGCTATATGCAGCCGTTTCCGGTCTATGTGGAGCGGGCCCAAGGCGCGAGAAAATGGACGGTCGAAGGACGGGAGCTGATTGACTATTGGACCGGCCATGGTTCTTTAATGCTGGGCCACTCGCATCCCACGTTAGTCCGGGCTGTCACCGAACAAGTGCAGAAAGGGACCCACTATGGCGCCAACCACGAGTTGGAGCTGGCCTGGGGGCAGTTGGTCAAAGAGCTCGTTCCCGGCGCCGAGCGGGTGCGGTTCACCGGATCGGGCACCGAGGCCACGCTGATGGCGATTCGGTTGGCCCGCGCGTATACGGGGCGGAGGATTATAGTTAAGTTCGCCTCGCATTTTCATGGCTGGCATGACGCGATGACGGCCGGAGTTTATCCGCCGTATGATGTGCCCAGCTCGGTCGGGGTGCCGCCCGGTGCGCTTGCCGATGTTCACGTGGCGCCGCCGAATGACCTTGCTTACTTGCAGCGGCTCTTTGCCGCTGAGGGTGATCAGATCGCCGGGGTAATTCTCGAGCCAACCGGTGGGGCTTGGGGGACGACCCCGTTTATTCCCGGCTTTTTGGAAAACTTGCGCGCCCTCTGCTCAGAAACCGGGGTCCTGTTAATCTTTGATGAGGTGATTACCGGGTTCCGCCTGGCTCCCGGCGGGGCGCAAGAATACTTTAATCTGAGAGCCGATTTGTGTACGTTCGCCAAGGTTCTCGCCGGCGGATTAACCGGTGGTGCGGTCACCGGACCGGCGGAGATCATGGATATCTTGGCTTTCACTTCCGATGCGAAGCATAATCGGTTTGGTAAGTTCTCACATCCGGGGACTTTTAACGCCAATCCGCTGTCTGCGGCGGCCGGGGTTGCGATGCTCACCGAGATCAAGACCGGTGAGCCGAGCCGGTTGGCCAATGCCAATTGTGCTTACTTGATTGATGGGTTCAACCAGGCCTTTAAAGAGGTCGGCGTCACGGGGTTTGCCTACGGCGAAGGCTCGATGTTCCACTTTGGGTTTGGCCTGACCGGGTATACGGAGAAAAAAGATTTCGCCAAGTGGGAGCCGTTGATGCAGATTCCCGGGCATATCGCCAGCCCCTTCCGACAAGCGATGTTGCTTAACGGTGTCGATATGACCGGGCAGGGCGGCTGGTTGAGTGCTGTCCACACCAAAGTGGATTTAGATCTAACAATAGAGGCCTTTGCCAAAACGCTCAGTATGCTTAAGGCAGAAGGGGTACTGGCTTAGGTCCGGAGGTGCTTAGTTTGCAAAAACGTCGACTCGGCAAAACCGAGCTGCAAGTAACCGCGATTGGTTTCGGCGGGATTCCCATTCAACGCTTGAGCGAAACGGAAGCGGTCAACGTTGTGCGTACAGCTGTCGAGCAGGGGATTAACTTTATCGATACGGCGCGTGGCTACACCACGAGTGAGGAGCGGATCGGCCTAGCGTTAGCGGGCGGATTGCGTGACCAGGTCTACCTGGCCAGCAAGACGATGTCGCGTGATGCGGCCGGTTTCCGGCGCGATATCGAGATCAGCCTGCGGTATATGCGCACGGATTACCTGGACCTCTACCAGTTTCACAACGTGCGCAGCAGCGAGGCGTGGCAGAAAATCATCGGTCCCGGCGGTGCGCTGGAGGCCGCCCTTCGGGCCAAGGAGGAGGGGCTAATCCGGCATATTGGGGTTACCGGCCATGTCTGTGAGGTTTTACTTGAGGTTATCGAGAATGAGCACATTGAAACTGTACAGGTGCCGTTTAACCCTGTTGAGACCAAACCATTAGAGCAGCTCTTTCCTCGGGCGCTGGAGTTAGACCTGGGCATTATTGCCATGAAGCCTTTAGCCGGAGGGGCGATTAACCGCGCGGATTTAGCGCTCCGGTGGATCCTGCAGCACCAGGTAGCGGTGGCTATTCCCGGTTCGGGTTCCCTTACGGAGTTGGAGCAGAATCTGGCGGTTGGTGCCGATTTGCGACCGCTCACTGTGGCAGAGGAGGCGGAATTATCCGAGATCACCGGCAAGCTGGATGACGACTTCTGTCGGCGCTGTGAGTACTGCCTGCCCTGCCCGAATCAGATTGATATTCCAACGATGTTTCTCTTCGAAGGCTATGTGACCAGGTATAACCTGAAAGACTGGGCGGCAGGAAGGTATGCTGCGCTCGAGGTGAAAGCGGATGCCTGCGAGGAATGCGGGATCTGCGAGGGCCGCTGTCCGTATGGGCTGCCGATAAGGGAAAAGCTGAAAAGAGTTAGAGCTATATTCGAAGGCTAGGCAACTAGCCTTTGTTTTTTGGTCCGGTAAACAGGCGATAGAGGTAATAGCCGATGACCGCAAAGACTGCCAGATAGAACAGGGTGCGGTAGTAGGCGTCACTTTCAAAGAACACAAGCTGTCACCTCCAATATATTTATGATTTCCAAGATATCGTTTGGAGATAGTGGTAATTGGTGGGATTTAATGCTAACAGGCGATGTTGTCTGTCTGTTCACTTATGCTGTAAGTAGGAAGGTGGTAGTAGTGCTGACAGTCGAAGAAGCCAAGTGCGTTTTCCACACCGCCCTCACAGCAGAGCTTGAAGCAGCAAAAAAGGATGACATCGTTATCAATTATACGCCGATCCAAAGATTATCTACGGGAACCAACTGCGTGTATTTAGGAACTGTAGAAGAAGAGACACCATTTCTCGAAGGCTCAACTGTAAAAATTGAAGATCAACATGGACTTGAGGCGCGGGCGGAGGTTGTTGGCGCAGAGGATTTTGAGTTAGTGCTTGCAACCGACGTTGAATTAGAACTGGAGAAAACATGCAAAATCAAGTACAACCTTGCTTGGTTGTTAGAAGCTTTACTTGAATGGATTGATATTATTGAGCCTTCAGCGTCAACCTCCATTGCCCAGGGAGTTTTAAAGCCAGGTCGTTATTTTGCGAAAACCGACCCAACATTCGAGCCAAAACTTTCGGTGAGTCTAAATAAATAACCATATCTTGCAGCCGAAATGTCCTAAATGTGCGCAGTTCATTACAAGCGAGGTAAGAGGAAAACAGCCGGTTCTATACTGTGCCGGTTGCGGATATGAGCTGTACAAGGCGGAGGTAAGGAGAATTCTGCTGCGGTATTAAACTACAAATCGAACACGAAAAGTCGCCGGTTTCTGAGTTTATCACTGCGAGCTTTGGAGTCACGACGGTGCAGTATTCGCCGAAACTCTCCTTAGAGCGGTTAATAGATACAGCCGATAAGTTGTTGTACCAAGCGAAGGCTTCCGGTCGGAATCGGATTGTGTCTGCTGAGTTGAACGGAGACGAAATAATACAAATCCCCAGCTGAGCTGGGGTTAGTTTTTTTTTTAGATGGTGCCGAAGGTGGGGGTCGAACCCACACGAGGTTTGAGCCTCACTGGATTTTGAGTCCAGCGCGTCTGCCAATTCCGCCACTTCGGCACGTTGTGATCTGGGTTAATGCAATTGCAGATATAACTATACCACATTCTGCGCTGCCCTGACAAGGACATTTTTTGCCCACCGAATGACATAGAGAACAGCGGCTAATGCATTATTTGCAAACACCGGAAGGAATCACCGCCGCGCCCGCCTAATCAAATTACATCTTTGCTGAAAGGGATGTTGTCGCTTTGTCCAAGCAACTGCTGAACTGGAAAGAGCTGTACATTCTGGCTTTAGCCTGGCGGGGGCCGATCCATGGGTACGAAGTCAAACGCATTATGGCCATTCCGCCGCTGGTTTCCTGGATGCAGATCACTCATTCGGAGATCTATCATGCGTTAGACCGCTTGGAGAGACGCGGACTAATTGTCCGCTGCACACCGCAGAGGAGAAACGCCACCCCCTTCGTTATATCCGACCTCGGATTACGCACTCTGACCGAGCATGCTCAGCATTGGCTTGGCTCAGGTGATTTGAGTTATCTGGCCGAGTTTAACGTTTCTTTAAAACTAGTTGAACTGCTTAGTCCGCAGCAAATCTGCTTAGCTCTGGAAAAGCGCAAGCAAGAGCTGAAAGCTCAGCTCGCATGGATCGAAGAGGTTTTACGCAGTGATCCCCCTTATCCTATCGAACACATCTGCTTTGGCTTGGATGGTGAACGGGCCTTTCGGTGGGGTGTAGTTTCCCAGATCAAGTTAACAGAGCAGCTTCTCGCCCAGTTCGGTTGCAAAAATAGCAATAACTGAATCTATGGGGTAAATTAGGCAGACGAACCTCCAATTGGCCGGCCTTCAGCATTCACCCGCATGATACAATGGTCTAGGGTGATCATATGCGCAGACCGATGACAGCTGTTGCTTCCATCCTGTTTGTGATTATGGCTGTATTAGTGGTGGGGCAGCTACGCGGAGAGATGTCGCTGGCAGACGTTGCCGGGCCGGAATCGGACACGGCGGTAGTCTTAGTTGAAGGAGAAGAGACCCTGCTTAACTTAAACCGCTTCGTCGCTCCGGAGGCCTGGAGTACCCGTCTAAGCACGTATTTTCCCGATGATTTTCTCGTGGAAACCAGTCGGACGTTAGAGGGTTTTTCGGTAAAGTTCATCGCTAATTTTGGCGGATTTTTCAATCCGGATGCGTTTCTAGAAATCTTTCTTTTTGCACCAGGTCTCAAGCAACCGGAGATTGACGCCGTGACGGCCAAGTTGGTGGAAACCTATAAACTAACTCCGAATCAAGGTAATCGTTTCGAATGGTCAACCGCTGAGTACGGTCTCACCGTCGCCCGCTCGACAATTACTCATTTAGCGGTCGGCGTCTGGAACGGTCAGCCGCTTTATGTGCTGACCCACTATCCGGCGGAGTATGGGGATGGCTTTGGGCCTCGCGCGGCAGTGATTCTGGAACGATTAGAATGGGGTAGTTAAGCGGCAATAATCACAAAAAGCGAGGACGGCACTCGGTAGCGAGTGGCCGTCCTTTTTTTCTTTATGCAGTTAGCCGAGAAAAATACGCCCGACCGGCAACGGCACGAGCAGCGCATGGCGAAAGACTAGCTCAAACAGTAGCGTGATGATGCAACTGATTGCCAAGGTCGAGATCCACATCCGAGCCGACCGGCGTCTGGTTGGATCGGTGAGGAGTAGGCTCAAGGAGAAAAACATCATAATGCTCGCGAGGATAAAACCGATGATCGGCAACAAAGCTGCGTATCCCGTGAGGATCAGCACTGTCAGACCAAGCCTTTTGCTTCTGGCCTCATTGCTCCAAAACTTAAGGGTTTCCGGGCGCATCAGCCCTTTTATCAGGAGTGCTCCCCCCAACATCGCCAGGATGATCAGCACCCATAAAACAAAGATCTTGCTGAAATAGCTGAACCCTTGAGACTGGTAATACCCTATAAAGGATAGGGCTAGGATGGCCAGTCCGGAGAGCGAATCACTATTGAGCATCGATGATCTCTCCTTCCTTAGTGGTGATCTTGCTGTGCTGCTGTCTGCTTCGCCAGGCGGAATAGATCGGCCAGGCGATCGAGAGCAGCGACAGGCCGATCAGCATTAGTGATATCGGCCGACCAAACAATACCTTCGGTATTGAGCCCGCCGCCTTGCCCATGAGGAGTGACTGCACCAGACCCTGTTCGGCAAAGGGTCCCATTATTAGTCCCAGAACCAACGCGCCGGGATTAAACCCCAACTTGCGCAGGACGTAGGCTGTATAGCCAAGGATCAGCATCAGCGCCATATCTAAGAGATTGTTACGCAAGGCATAGGAACCGACTACGCTCAAGAAGGCGATTCCTGGTACCAGATAGTGATAGGGGATGGAAATCATTTTAGCAAAAAAACGCGAGCCCAGCGCGACAAAGAAAAACATGAACACTACCGCTAAGAAGAACGAGAGGATAAAGGTGTAGGTTATGCCGCCAAAAGTGGTATAAAGTTGACGCCCCGGCTGTATTCCGTGGAGCAGGAGTGCGCCGAGAATCACGGCTGCGGCCGGTGAACCGGGAATGCCTAACGTGAGCATAGGAATTAAAGAACCCTGTACCACCGAACAATTGGCTGTTTCCGTAGCTACGATGCCATCCAAGGTGCCTTTGCCAAACTCCTCAGGGTTTTTCGACCACCGTACCGCCTCGTTGTACGAGACCAGCGAGGCGATATTCCCGCCGGCTCCCGGGATGATCCCGATGAGCACGCCGAGGAGTGATGAGCGCACCAGGAGAACCGGCTTACGGATTAACTCTCGGATAGTCTTTTTCAGTAAACCCTTTTGCGACACATACCGAATAACCTGGTGTTTTTGGGCCCCCGTTTCAACCATCTCCAGGACTTGAGGAATGCAGAAAAAGCCGATCAGCGCCGCCATCAAGTTGATCCCGGCCTGTAAGGGAACCAAACCCATGGTGAAGCGGACATCACCACCAATTGGCGAGATGCCGACAGTGCTGAGCAACAGGCCAAGGGCCCCGGCGATCAGTCCTTTGAGAATTGAGTCGGAGGCAATGGTTCCGATGATGGTTAGACCGAAAATGGCCATCCAAAAGTACTCGGGCGGGCCGAATTTTAACCCGAGCTCCGCCAAGGGTGGCGACAGGGTAAGCAGGACGATTGTGCCGATCAATCCGCCCACCAGTGAACTGAAGGCATTGGTGATTAAGGCTTGCTGGGCCATACCCTTCTTAGCCAACGGATAGCCGTCAAAAGTCGTGGCGATGGCCGAGGGGGTGCCGGGGGTGTTGATGAGGATGGCCGGAATTGCATCGCCAAACATCGCACCTACGTAGAGGCCGCCCAACATGATTAGCCCGGATGCTGCCGGCATGGTAAAAGTAAAGGGCACGAGCAGTGCCAGGGCCATGGTGGCGGTGAGGCCGGGCAGGCAACCCACGATAATGCCGGCGACCCCACCAAGCACCATGAGGATGAGATTTACGGGGGCGAAGATCTGGGTGACGGCAAAGATGAGATTCTCCACTCTGACGAGCCCCCTCTCTATCTGGTGGTCAGATTTTGCAAGAGTTCTGTGTATTCGGCGGTTTTCTCCGCGATGTACTGTTTAAATTCCGCAGCGCCCATGGCTAGCGGAATGAAACCTTGGTCGATCATTTGTTGTCTGATAGCCGGGTCATTAGCGATCGCTAAAAAGGCTTCTTCGAGCACTTTAATCCGTGCGGGGTCGGTGCCCCTCGGTACACAGACACCCCGGTCGATGCTGGCGGTCAGATCATAGCCCAGCTCACGGAAGGTAGGAACATCCGGTAAGGCGGGAAAACGCTCCAGACCGCCGAAAGCTAGGACGCGGATTCGATCTTGGTGTTGGACCAGATCATTGGAGTTCGCTAAGATCGCCATGGTGTGTCCGCCCAAAAAGGCCGTCACTTGCGGCGCAGCCCCGGTAAAGGGAATATAGGTGAACTTTGCTCCGGTGAGTTTTTCTAGTTGTAAGTAGGCGAGGTGATGTCCGGAGTAGGTGCCCGAGCCGGCGATAGTGATCGCACCGGGGTTGCGTTTGGCATAGGCGATGAACTCCTCTAGGGTAGTAAGGGGACTCGATTTGAGCACGGCCAAGCCGATCGGTGTCGATTGGAACATGGCCACGGGCTCAAGATCTTCGGTCCGATATCCGGCGTTCGTTCTTTCGATGGGCTGTAAGATGATGTGGGGGATGTTATTGCCGGCGATGGTATAACCGTCCGCTGGGGAGTTGGCCAGCTCCGACCAACCGACCGATCCGCCGCCACCCGTCTTATAAGTGATAATAATCGGCACACCCAAATACTTTTCAAGCAGGGGTTGTTGGCGCCGAGCTTCGATATCGGATTGGCCGCCCGGGTCAAAGGTGATGAGGTAAGTAATCGGTTTATTGGGATATTTTTCAGCAGCCAGGCCAGGGAAAGCAGCAGAGAGGATCAGCACAGCCGCCAAAAGCAGCAGGCCGAGAGGACGCGAACGCATCTGTCAACACTCCTTTTGTTAGTACGTTAGTGTACTGTATGTGTTGGACAGATCGTCTGAGCAAGTCCATCGGAAAATAGCACTGCCCTGGTGGGAACTTTTTCGGCTGCTTTTCGGTTTATATTATTAGCAGGTGGCTCCGCTCTTTCGAGAAAGTGTGACATTAGAGTCCCCTACTCGTGTAAATCCCTTCCTTGTTTAGCCACCTGCTATCTTTAATTCCAACAAGTTATGTGCTCCTGTCCAGACGAAATACCCGGCAAAGATGATCAGAAAGAGACCGAGAATGCGCAGCAGCCAAGTTAGAACTGATTGGGGCAGCAAGTTGCCGCTTTTGTCCATGAGATAGGCCATCAGTGTGTACCAGCCAAAATCGGCCGAGATGTGGCCGAGAAAAAAGGCTAAGACTCCGGGAAAACCGAGCTGTAGGGCTATGGCCACGTAACCGGCTCCGACCGATCCCCACCATAACAACCAGTACGGATTGGAGAGGCTGGTTGTCGCTCCGAAAAGTGCCGTCACCATCGGCACGCGTCGCCACGGGGGTTGGTCGCCGCCGTGATTCGCCAGGTCTACCTTCGGCAAGCTGACGCCGGCGGCGTCGCGAACTACGCCGAAACCCATCCAGAACAGGAACGCTCCCCCAAAGATGCCAAAAAGCCCGGTGAAGGTCTGCGAACTCAAAATATGGCCAAAACCGAAGATAATCGCGACGATGAGCGCCAGCTCGAGAAGGGCGTGGCCCAGGACGATGATCGGCCCGGCAAACCAGCCGTAACGAGCGGTTCGCTCCAAGGTTACGCTGAGCATCGGCCCCGGCATCGCGGCGCCGGTTAGCCCGATCAAAAAGGCTGAGCCAAAGAGTAAGGCTAAGGCCATGACGTTGACCCCTTTAAGTGAAAAATATGAGCTGATATTCGCGGTATAGCACGATTTTCCTGCTTTTATTTTTCAGCCACGATGAGATAGTACTGCTCATCATCTCTGGTTTTCAGTACCCTCAGGCCTGCTAAACTAAAGAGAGCAGCTGTTTCGCCGACCGGAGGCAGTAGGTCATGGGCCACCGGCCCGCCGAGGCTTTGGTGGATTTCGTTAATGGCCTGCCTGCTGTTGGAGTGAGCGATGATCAGCCGGCCCCGCGGTTTAAGCAGACGGGCGAATGCGCTGAGCGCGCTTTCTTTGTCGGGAAGATGAGGATAGAGTGAATAACAGATGATCGCATCGATACTGGCCGCGGGGAGATCCAGGCTAGTGACGTCGCTCTGTATAAACGTGAGGTTCGGCCAGTTATACTTGGCCCGGGCTTGCTTTAGCATTTCTGCGGCAAAATCGACGGCGTAAATCTGACCTGACCCTCCGATTCTCGCCCGGATAAACGGTAATAAGATGCCGGTTCCGCAACCGGCATCTATCACCTGTACGCCCGAGTGGGTGGGGAGAAAAGAGACTATATACTCAAGTTTATCTGCGGCGGCCTTGGGCAAGTCATCCCACTTGGCCGCAGCGGCATTAAAATAGGCAATCCGCTCGGACATCGTCAACTCTCCTTAGCAATCGACAGTGCCGACCCGTGCTCGAGTAAGCCGACCGTCGCCGGAACGAGGATGAGTTGGAGGATTATCCCCGGCAAACTGCCGATGAGACCGGCCCCGATCGGATAAAGCGGATGGATGGCCTCCAAGCCGAACAAGGGCAAGGCTAGCCACATCAGGAACCCATAGACGAGACGTCCGGCTAAGATGGCGATTACGAGCGAAGGGATTTTGCCAAGCGAATAACGCTGATAAGCAGCTCCGGCCAGCCAGCCGTAGATCGGCAGCTCAACAGCCATCATCAAGCCTGTTGGTGCCAGCGGCGGCATCCCGGTTAAGACTGAGCTTAGCAAAGGGGTGATTACGCCGACCACCGCAGCGGTTAGCGGACCGGCGATAAAACCGGCTAATAGGATCGGGATATGCATCGGCAGGAAAGTTCGGCCTAAACCAACCCAGTGAAAAGCGATGGGCAAGAGTACACCCAGCGCGATGAAGATCCCACCGTAGGTGAGCTTTTTCGTGTCCATCCTCCACAACCTCCGTAGCACGAAATCGAAAAAATGTGTTACGATAGTAATTCCTGCTCGCCCTCATATTTCCTGCCTGGCGAGGAAAAATATTTAACGGCAATAATTTTTTCCTATTTGAGCAGGATATTACCGATGGTTAGTTATCCTGATATGGAGGGGTATGTATGCAAATCAGCGGACGCAACAAGTTGCCGGGAACGGTGAAGAAGATTGCCATCAGCGGTCCGGTGGCGGAGGTAATCATGGATTGCGGCGGCCATGACGTAGCAGCAGTGGTCACCGCCGATTCGGTGAATGAGTTAGGGCTCAAGGAAGGTGATCAAGCCACGGCCTTAATCAAAGCAACCTCGGTCATGATTTTGAAATAGTTGGCTAGCAACCGGTCCCGGCGCCGTTGTCAGGTGCCGGGACATTTTTCTGTCTTCGGAAGGATTTTAGACTTAATAGTTGAATTTACGTAATATATGATTGGACATAACGGACCCAGTCGGGAGAATGGGTCTTTCTCATGCTTCTCGTTATGTCCAAATATTCATAACCATTAACTAGGGGGAAAGAAAATGAGGAGAGTAAACTCGAAGATTCTGGTAGCTTTGTTTGCTGCGCTGTTTCTGACAGTACTAGTGCTGCCATCTTTAGCTGCCGAGCGACTGATTCTCGCAACCACGACAAGTACTGTTAACTCCGGTCTCTTAGATTACCTACTTCCCGACTTTGAAAAGAAGTACAATATTCAAGTCCATGTCATTTCCGTTGGCACCGGGCAGGCAATTAAGATAGCTGAGCAGGGCGATTGCGATGTGGTTTTAGTCCACGCCCGTGATTTGGAGGACAAATTTGTTGCCGACGGGTATGGGGTTAATCGCCGTGACGTGATGTATAATGACTTCATTATCCTCGGCCCGGTAGATGACCCAGCAGGTGTGCGCACCGCCAACAAAGCGACCGGCGCGTTCAAGCGCATTGCCAACGCCCAGGCACCGTTTATCTCCCGCGGTGATAACTCCGGTACCCATGTTAAAGAGCTTGACATTTGGAACGCAGCCGGTATTGAGCCGAAAGGCGCCTGGTATCGGGCTGTCGGTCAGGGTATGGGCGCTTGCCTGAATATTGCTAACGAGGTTCGGGGCTATGTTCTCTCCGACCGGGCGACCTATTTGTCCGGTAACTATCCGCAATTGGACATTGTTTTTGAGGGCGACGAGATCCTGTTCAACCCGTACGGGATTATCGCCGTCAACCCTGCGGTGCACAAGCATGTTAATTACGATGGCGCGATGAAACTGATCAACTGGATCATGTCTCCGGAAGCTCAAGCCAAGATCAAGAGCTTTGGTGTCAATGGCAAGCAGTTGTTCTTCTTATACGAATAATTATTAATTTTAACCAATAGTACAATGATGCGGGCCAGCTTTTACAGCTGGCTCTTTTGAAGGGAGTGGAAAATAGATGAGGATTCACGAGTTGCGGATGAAATCATTCCTGGTCATGCTCGTCCTAACAGTCGTGCTGCTCGTCTTACCCTTAACCACCCTGGCCGACAACTTCAGCATTGAAAAAGTTTCTGCGACCAGCTTCGTGCCGGGTCAGGAAGGGATTTACTTTGTCACTCTCGTCTCTGATCAGGAACTTGACTTATCCACCGGTGCTAAGTTGGTGATCCAATTGCCGGCCTCCTTTGGGCTAATCAAAGAGGATATCTTGGCGCCCAATCCCGGGGTAACCTTGGCGAACATACAGTACATGTATCCTGGTGACCGCTTTTATTCGGTCATCACCGGTGAAACCAGCGTCGTCAAGACCGCTCAGGCCGTGCAGTTGCACTTTACCGTTGTAAAAGGCGACAAGAATCCGATCCGTCCGAATACCCAGTTGGTCATCACTGTTCCCGGGGTCATTAACAGCACTAATGCAGGATCATACTCTTTGCAAGTCTCTCATACCGGCAACAGTGGTCAGACCAAGATGGCGCAAACGACCTTCCGTTTAGGTTATCCGCCGGCTCTAGCACCGGCTAATCTGCAGGTCAGCGCCGTCGGATCGTATCAGTTCAATGCGAGCTGGGATCGGGTTCCCGGTGCCGAGTATTATCAGCTCTATTACAGCCTCACGCCGGATGGAACGTATATTCAGGCCTGTGACTTCAGCCGCGATCCGGGTCCGGATGAAAGGTGGCTGTTGACTGAAACCAAGGTCAGTTTTCGCGGTGAAGGCAATGGCGGGATTCTCGCCGATCGCAATTACTATTTCAAGGTGCGAGCCGGGAATGAGTACGGGTTTGGACCGTTTTCTCCGGCAGTGGCGATCCGGACCCCGGCGGTCTTAATCAATGGCATTCTCGTCACCGACCAGGGTACGATCGAGCTCACCTGTGACCAGGCGGTCAGAATCAATGCCCTTAACCGCATTGAAGTTTACGAAATGGCTACCGGCGTTCCGGTGAATGAAGACGCCGTGGCCAAGGGGAACAAGGTGGTTCTCTATCCCGATCTCAAACCTGGCCATCGGTATCAGGTCGTCTTGTATGAGGATGCTTTGGAAAGTGCGGTTCGCCCCGGTGTACATAACGCTGTCTTTGTCTTTGAATTTACCGCTAGAGAGGTGATATAGGATGGCAAAGAAAGGCTTACTGCGCACAGTGATCATCCTCGGAGTGCTGATGACCTTGGCCCTTCCGGCACTAGCGGCTTACAAAGCGCACGACAACGATTATGACACCGAACAGTTCCTGACGGCCTATCCCGAGGCCCGGGATACCAAACTGGATAACTGCTATCTCTGCCACAGCGGCGGGCAGTCGGGGAAAAACTATCTCAACTCCTGTGACTGGTGCCATGAGGTTTATGGGCTCAAGCCGCCCTTTGGCGATATTGAGAAGACCCTGACCAGCTATGGCCGGGATTATCGTGATGCCGGCCGGAACGCCGCGGCTTGTTTGGCCATAAGCCATCTTGATTCCGATGGCGATGGTTTTACCAATGCCGAGGAGATCGCCGCGATTCGTCTACCCGGTGATGCCAACGATAATCCTAACGTTCCGGAGGCTCCTGGGGTGATCTTCACCCGGGAGGATCTCCGCAAGCTGCCGCGCGTCAATCAGTTCATGCTCCTTGACACCTCTAAGTCGGGTGACTATTACGCCACCTACAGCGGTGTCGACATTTACACCCTCTTGCAGGCAGCCGGCATCCGGGATGATGCCGTCGATATCACGGTCTTTGCCGCGGATGGCTACAGCCGCAGCTTCTCCCTGGAGGCACTCAAAAAGAGTTATCCGCAGGGCACTTTTGAAACCAGCTATCCATGGGTCCAGTTCCCCGAGAATGCGCCTTATGTTGATGGGCAGCAGATCCCCGGAGAGCTGCGCTACATCCTTGCCTACGAAAAGGATGGTTATCCGCTCTTGACCTCCCGGATTGTGGCGGATGAGCGCGGCATACCGCGTTTGGACGGGGAAGGCCCCTACCGCTTTATTAGCCCGCTAAGCGAGCCGGTGGTCGCTGACCGCTCTTCCAGGTCGATTGATCGGATTGAACCGCCCTATCCGTATAACCCCGATCGCTCGGTGGTCCGCAACGCCGACTATTGCATCAAGTCAGTGGTCGCGATTCGGGTCAATACCGCCGACAACAAATCGATGCACTATGACTGGGCCGGGCAGGCCTGGAAGATGATTGAAGAAGGCAAGCTGCTCATTTACGGCGCAATTGATCCGCGGTAGTAATACATATTCCGGGAGCTTTGGCTCGGCCAAAGCTCCCATTTTTGTCTTTAGGCTTGATTAAGGCCTGGAGAGAATTGGGAATATTAACGGTGAAGAGCCGCCCGGTATAGCAAATAAACGGCTGATTTTGCTAAACCGGGCAGGTCAACGTATCCACGGTGGCGAAAGAAAACTGCAAATTTACGAAGGGAGACTCACATGAGCTATAAGATTGTTGCAGACAGCGGTTGCGACCTTAATCCCGAGCTTGCAGAGACACTACAAGTTCACCGTGTGCCGCTGACCATCTATGTCGGTGGCCAAGAATTGCGCGATGATGATAACCTCCAAATCCCGGAGCTCTTACGCCTAATGCGGGAGTCGGCCGAGGCACCGCGGACCGCCTGCCCGTCACCCCATGATTTTTACGAAGCTTACCAAGGCGATCACCGGGGTGTCTTTGTTGTTACCCTGAGCTCCAAGTTGAGCGGTACGTTCGAAAGCGCGGTCTTGGCCAAACAGATGCTGCTCGAGTCCGGCAGCGACAAATTCATCCATGTTTTCGACTCACAGAGCGCCTCGATTGGAGAGACCTTGGTTAGCTGTAAGATCTTTGAACTGGTCAAGCAGAATTGTCATGATTTGGAGATCGTCGAGAAGGTTACGCAATATATTAAAGAAATGAAGACCTTCTTTTTGCTCGAATCATTGGATCATCTGGTTAAATCCGGCCGGGTGAGCAAGGTCGTCGGCAAACTCGCCTCGGTCTTGTCGGTTAAGTTGATTATGGGTGACGACGGCGATGGTTCGATCCGGCTGGTGGAAAAGGTCCGGGGCGCTCAGAAAGCCTTCCGGCGCTTTGTCGAGATCATCGGCGAGCAAGGCGAGCGCCTTGAAGAGAAGGTGCTCGGGATCGCTCATTGTAATGCGCTGGAGCGGGCGGAGGAATTTAAACGCGAGGTCCTCAAGCGGTTTAAGTTCAAAGATGTGATCATCGTGGAAATGTCGGGCCTTAGCAGTGTTTATGCTGATGAAGGCGGTATTGTTGTCGCTTTCTAATCCGGAGGAACCAGTTATGCTTAAGCCGATCAGGGTTACCGGAGCGCTGATCACGGATGGAGACAAAATTCTGATCGCCCGGCGGGCGCCAGGGCAGTCCTTAGCCGGACACTGGGAGTTCCCCGGCGGCAAGGTCGAGCCTGGTGAAACGCCGGAGGAGTCACTAAGACGCGAATTACATGAAGAACTCGGAATTGTGGCTGAGGTGGGCGAGCACTTTGCCACCTCGGTCCATCACCATCCGCGTGGCACTATCGAACTGCAAGTCTATTTTGCCAGGATCAAAAGTGGACAACTTGTTTTGAAAGTGCACGATGCCGTGGCCTGGGTGACCCCCGGAGAATTACTCGAGTATGACCTCTTGCCGGCCGATCTGCCGATCGCCCAACGCCTGCTCGCCGCTTGTCGGGGTTAGAGCCAAAGTTGCTTAGCTGTTCTTTATAGAGGAAAACCCCACCGTCGGTTGTTACAATTCAAACGAAGAAGCTGACGGGGGGAAAGACTAATGCAACAAAGTCTCAGGCCGAAGAATAGCGTGGGGATTTGGGCCTTCGGTGGTAACGCAACCCGGTTTATGCCTAGCGGTTATCACCCGGAAGCGGCTGCCGAATCAATGGTTGAGAAGACCAAGCGGGCGGTTGAAGGGTTAGATTGGCTGGTCGACGGGTTTGAGTACCATTATCCCACGGAAGTTAATGAGGACAACCTAGAGCAGATTATCCAAGCCTTAAACGGAAAAGACCTGTATGCGGTAGCATTAGGTCTTTTTTCTATGCCCAAATATGCGCTTGGCTCCTTTATTAATCCACAGGCTCATCTCCGGCGGGAAGCGGTTGCCACTGCGAAACGCGGGGTGGATTTGGCGGCGGAGATAGGCGCAACCTTCATCATCTGGCCGGGCGGCGAAGGGTACAATTATCCGTTCCAGGCCTCGTATGAGCAGGTCTGGGAGTCATTTCTTGATGCCATCGCCGAGGTAGTCGATCATGCTGCCGCCAGAGGGGTCACTGTTTTTCTTGAACACAAAAACAGCGAACCCGCAATGAAGATCCTCATGCGCGATCTCGGAATGACCATGTACGTGGTGGAGAAGGTCCGCCAAAAAGGCGTGGATACCTCGCGGCTGAAGATCAACATGGACTGGCAGCACCTGATCATGAACGGCGAACCGCTGGCCGAATACGCTTGGATTTTGCATCGTGAAGGGTTGCTAGGCCACCAGCATGCCAACTCCGGTTGGGGCACTTTCGATGACGACAATATGGTCGGTGCCTCTTTCTTCATGCAAACGCTGGCGCTGGCCAAAGAACTGCAGCGTTTCAATTATGGCGCCAACGGAGAACGGATCGGCTTTGATCTCTTCCCGTATACGGAGGACCAGGTGGAGGCGGTCAAGCGGAGTATCCTGCAGTGGGAGTTTATCTGGTCCCTAGCCGAAAAGATCGATTCTGCACAGCTCACGTCCGCGCAAAACGATCGGGATGCCGTCGCCGCTTATCAAACGGTCTATGCCGCTCTAGGGCTTGATGAAGACTTTATCGCCGAACTCAAACACAGCCGCACCAGGTAAAGGAGGTGGCAAGGTGGAGTGCTTATTAGGCCTCGACATTGGGACCTCCGGCACCAAAGTCGCCTTGTTTGAGGTCGGCGGTGGTTTGCTGGCAGCGCATACCGCGGAATACCCGTTATACCAGCCGCGGCCCGGTTGGGCGGAACAAGATCCGGCTGATTGGTGGCAGGCGACCTGTAGCGGAATTCGGCAGGTTCTTTCAGCTGCGGGAGTAAAACCCACGGCGATCAAGGCCATCGGCCTTTCCGGCCAGATGCACGGGGCGGTGCTCCTGGATGTGCATGGTGAGGTGATCCGGCCGGCGATTATCTGGTGTGACCAACGCAGCGTCGCCGAGGCCGAGGCAATTGCAGACGACCTCGGGCAGGCGAAAGTAATCGAGCTAACCGGTAACCCTGCCTTGCCAAACTTTACGGCCACCAAGCTGCTATGGGTTCGCCGTCATGAGCCGGAAAATTACCGGAAAATCGCCAAAGTCTTGCTGCCCAAAGACTACATTCGCTACAAGTTAACCGGTGAATTTGCCACGGAGGTCTCAGATGCTTCGGGCACCCTCCTGTTTGATGTTGCCGGCCGCAAATGGTCCGACGAAATGCTGGATTGCCTGGCGATCAACCGGGAATGGTTGCCGGAGTGCACTGAGTCGGCGGTGGTCTCCGGCCGGGTTACCCCTGCTGCGGCCGGGGAAACCGGCTTAGCCTGCGGGACCCCGGTTGTTGGAGGGGCCGGAGATCAAGCAGCCGGAGCAGTCGGCAATGGTATCGTTGAGCAGGGGTTGGTCTCAGCAACCATCGGCACTTCGGGCGTGGTCTTTGCGGCCACTACCCGGATGGTCACGGATCCCCTGGGGCGTCTCCATTCGTTCTGCCATGCGGTCGATGGTCTCTGGCATGTGATGGGGGTGACCCAAGCGGCCGGGGGCTCGCTGCAGTGGTTTCGCCATACTCTCGCCCCTGACGTCTCTTACGATCTTTTGACCGAGGAAGCGGCAGAGGTGCCGCCCGGCGCAGAAGGGCTGATCTTCCTTCCTTACCTGATGGGTGAACGCACTCCGCATCTCGACCCGTTTGCCCGCGGGGTCTTCTTTGGGCTTTCCTCACGTCATGACAGAAGACATTTGACTCGGGCGGTGCTTGAAGGAGTTACCTTCAGCTTACGCGATTGTCTGGATTTGATTATTGAGCTTGGGGTGGACTTTGACCAGGTCAGGGCATCTGGTGGCGGGGCCCGGAGCCGGCTCTGGCGCCAGATCATGGCCGATGTCTTTAATCAACCGGTGGTTAGTGTAGCCGCTAGCGAAGGTCCGGCCTTTGGCGTTGCCATCTTGGCCGGGGTTGGCATCGGGCTGTATCCATCTGTCGGAGCAGCTTGCCGGCAATGCCTTCAGGTTTCTGATCCGGTGGTGCCGCAACGGGAGACAAGTCGGTTCTACCAGATGCGCTATCAACTCTTCAGGCAGCTTTACCAGGCCTTGAAAGACTGTTTCACGCAAAATATGCAAAGGAGTGATGAGCAGTGAGCAATGAGGTACTCAGCTACGGAATGGTGGGAGGGGGGATCGGTTCGTTTATCGGCGATGTGCATCGCAAAGCGGCTGCCTTCGACGGAAAAGCCAAATTAGTGGCCGGGTGTTTCTCGCGGGATTTCGAGAATACCCGGCAGACCGGTGCAAATTTAGGCCTAGACCCGGATCGCCTTTATCGGACCTATGCAGAGATGGCTGAAACGGAAGGGGCCAGAGCGGACGGGATTGATTTTGTCTCCATTGTGACCCCGAATAACACCCATTACCCAATCGCCAAGGCGTTTTTGGAAAACAACATCAACGTCGTCTGTGATAAACCGCTGACCTTTACCCCCGCGGAGGCCACCGAGTTGGTTGACTTGGCACAAGCCAAAGGTTTGCTCTTTTGTGTCACCTATACGTACTCCGGCTATCCCATGGTCAAACAGGCCCGGGAGATGGTGCGGCAAGGGTGTATCGGCGAGGTGCGCACAGTAGTGGCCGAATACCCTCAGGGCTGGCTAGCCACGCCGGTCGAGAAATCGGGAACCAACCGGCAGGCAGCCTGGAGAACCGACCCAAACCAATCCGGACGTTCCAACTGTGTCGGCGATATCGGCAGTCATATTGAAAATACCGTCGCCTACATCACCGGGCTCAAGATTAAGTCGCTCTGTGCCAACCTTGATATCTTCGGCGAGGGGCGCAGCCTCGATGACAATGCCGGCATCTTAGTGCGGTATGATACCGGGGCAACCGGAATTTACTGGGCTTCACAGGTGGCGATCGGCCACGACAACGGACTGAAAGTGCGCATTTTTGGAACCAAAGGGAGTATCGAGTGGGAGCAGGAGAACCCCAATTACCTGCGGGTAGCCCTGGTCGACCAACCTGTCTTGATTTACAGTCGGGGCGGGGGTTACCTGTATCCGGCCGCGGCAGAGTTGTGCCGGATTCCGGCCGGGCACCCTGAGGGCTACTATGAAGCCTTTGCCAATATCTACACCGCCTTTTGCCGGGCCTTATTAAAAAAGAAGGCCGGCCTTGAGCTCACCGAGCAAGACCTTGATTTTCCCGATGCTGTCGCCGGTCTGGCCGGAGTAAAATTCATCAACAAGTGCGTAGACAGCTCCGCTGCCGGCTCGGTCTGGGTAGATCTGGATTAATTGGGAGGAGGAGAGAAGCATGGCGCGTAGACCAGTAACCATCTTTACCGGCCAATGGGCCGACTTACCGTTTGAGACCGTCTGCCAAAAGATGAGCGCTTGGGGCTATGATGGCCTCGAGATTGCTTGTTGGGGTGATCATCTCAATGTCCGGCAGGCTGCGCAAGACCCGGCTTATGTCGCGGAGCGCAAGGAGATTCTGGCCAAATATGGCCTCAAGTGCTGGGCGATCGGCGCGCATTTAACCGGGCAGTGTGTTGGTGATCTATATGACCCGCGCTTGGATGCTTTTGCCGCGGCCGAGGTCAAGGGAGACCCGGTTAAGATCAGAGCATGGGCGATCGAAGAGATGAAATATACCGCCAGAGCAGCAGCCAATCTGGGCTGCCAAGTGGTGACCGGCTTTACCGGTTCGCCGATCTGGAAGTATTTTTACTCCTTTCCGCCAACCACCGAAGAGATGGTGGAGGCGGCTTTTGCTGAAATTGTCGAGTTGTGGACACCAATCTTCGATGTCTTTGATGAGGTCGGGGTCAAATTTGCTTTGGAGGTTCATCCCACTGAAATTGCCTTCGACTACTATACGGCCAAGCGCCTGCTCGAAGCCTTCGACTACCGACCGACCCTCGGGTTTAACTTTGATCCCAGCCACTTGCTCTGGCAAGGGGTTAAACCCCACCTGTTTATCCGTGATTTTGCCGATCGGATCTATCATGTGCATATGAAAGACGCGGCCGTGACCTTGGATGGCCGGGCCGGGATACTCGGTTCGCACTTGACTTTCGGTGATGGCCGCCGTGGGTGGAACTTCCGCTCGCTGGGCCATGGCGATGTGGACTTTGAGGCCATTATTCGGGAACTAAACGCCATCGGCTATACCGGACCCCTCTCCATAGAATGGGAAGATAGCGGTATGGATCGGGAGTTCGGGGCGAGGGAAGCCTTGGAGTTTGTGCGCCGGATCGATTTTCCCCCATCGGCAATTGCTTTCGATGATTCCATGCGGAAATGAGGTCGGGCTGTGCCACGGGATATTTTGCTTAAGACCGACAGGTTAACCAAAGAGTTTTCCGGGGTTCGCGTCTTGAATGAGATCAACCTCGAGATTCGACGGGGGGAGATTCTCGGCATTATCGGGGAGAACGGCGCCGGCAAATCGACCTTGGTCAAGATTCTCAACGGCACCTATACGCCGACTTACGGCCAGATATATTTTGAGGGCCAACCGGTGCAGATCAAAGACACCTCGGTTGCCAAGCGCTTAGGCATCAGCATGATCCCCCAAGAGTTCAACCTCATTCCGGAGCTTAACGTGTATGAAAACGTTTTCCTCGGCCAGGAGTACCAACGGGGCCCGTTTTTGCTCGACACCCGCCGGATGCGCGCCAAGACCCGTGAACTGTTACGGGAACTCAATACCACCATTTCGCCGGATGAGAAGATTCAAAACTTGAGCGTCGCCGGTAAACAAATGGTCGAGATCGCCAAAGCCATCGCTCAGGACTGCAAATTGCTGATTATGGATGAACCAACCACTGTGCTCACCGCACCCGAGGTGGAAACGTTGTTTGAATTGATGCGGCGGTTAAAGCAAAACGGCGTGACGATCATCTATATTTCCCACAAACTCAAGGAAGTACGCGAGATCTGCGACCGCGTGTTGATCCTCCGCGATGGCGACTTCGTCAGCCTAGACCCTGCCGACAGCCTGGACCTCAGGACGATGGCCAATCGGATGGTTGGTCGGGAAGTGGGAACGATCCTGCCGCCCAAGGTTACTCCGTCCGAAGAGGTGATTCTGGAGGTTGCAGGGCTGACTGTTTCGGGTTTGGTCAAAGAGGTCAGTTTTCAGCTCAAAAAGGGTGAGATCCTGGGTTTTGCCGGCCTGCGCGGAGCGGGCCGGACCGAGCTCGCCGAGGCCATTATCGGGGTCCGCAAAAAGACGGCCGGGCGGATCAGCATAGCCGGCCATGAGCGGCGGATTAATTCGCCGGTTGACGCGGTGAGGAACCGGATCGCCTACCTTTCCGAAGACCGGCAAGGGATCGGCATCTTGACCAATTTCGAGCTGGCTAAAAATGTGACCCTGGTTTCCTTGCCCAAATATTTTCGGTTCCTGATTAATCCGGCAGTGGAGAAGAAACGGGCGGAGTACTATGTCGATACCTTCGGCATTAAGACCGGCTCGGTATATACCAGGGTTGAGTATCTTAGCGGCGGTAATCAACAAAAGGTCTCCCTGGCCAAAAGTTTGGACCCGGCTCCGTTGATCTTTATCGTTGATGAGCCAACCAGGGGCATCGATGTGAACGCCAAAAGGGAGGTCTATCATTTCCTGCACGAACTGGTGGAGTCCGGCATTTCCTGCATTCTCATCTCTTCGGAGCTCGAGGAGCTGGTTGGGATGGCCAATCGGGTGGCGGTGATGCGCGAAGGTAGCCTGGTCGGTATCCTCGAGGGGGACCAGATTACCGAGGAGGAGATCATGTACTACGCGACCGGCGTAACGGGAGGTGTCTCAGCATGAATTATCGAGATCAGCTACGGACGTTGTGGAAAAAGGTCGATGTGGAGAAACACGGCCCCTTATTTGCTTTGCTGGTCTTGTTTATACTCTCGTCGATCGCGAGCCCCTACTTCTTGCAGACCAGAAATATCCTTAACATTTTGCGGCAGGTCTCCTATACGGGGATTATCGGACTCGGCATGACCTTCATCATTATCTCCGGCGGGATTGATCTCTCGGTCGGGTCGATGACCGCCCTGGTCGGCGGGCTGGCCATCATGGTCCTCAACTACTTCGGCGGGGGATATCTGGCGATTGTGGCGGCAGTGATTGCGGCAATTATCTTGGGGTTACTGGCCGGCGCGTTAAATGGCCTCATCGTCACCAAGGGCAAAGTCGCCCCGTTTATCGTCACTTTGGGGACGATGGCGATTTTTCGCTCTCTCACCCTGTACATCAGCAACGCCGGCGAATTTCGCTCCAGCAGTTCCCTCTATCCGGAATTGGGAATGGGCGCCATTCTGGGGATTCCGGTACCGGTCTGGATCTTTTTTGCGCTGGCCGTGATAGGACAGATTGTCCTGAATCGGACCAGGTACGGACGGTATGTCTGTGCCGTGGGCTCAAATGAAAAGGTTGCCCTTTATTCCGCCATCAATACCGACTTAGTTAAGTTCCTTTCCTACGTTATCGCCGGGTTTACGGTGGCGGTCTCAGCCATCCTGCTCTCATCCAGGCTCAACTCGATCAGCTCGTCCAATGCCGGAGTCAACTTCGAACTTGATGCGATCGCTGCGGTCATCATCGGCGGAACATCGATGTCCGGCGGTAGCGGTACGGTGATCGGTACCGTGATCGGCGCAGTTATCTTGGGTATCGTCAACAACATGCTCAATATGTTGGGGGTTTCGCCATATTTGCAAGGTACGGTCAAAGGTTTGGTGATAATTGGGGCCGTTTTGATCCAACATAAGAAAAGGTAAACCCTAGTACAAAAAGGAGGGCGTAATGATGAGAAAAATTGCTCTGTTGTTGGCTCTGGTCATGTTGGCTATCTTGGCGCTACCGGTAGTGGGCGCGGCGGCGGAGAAGTTGCGTATCGGCGTCTCCATTCCGACGGCTGACCATGGGTGGACCGGCGGCGTCGTCTGGTGGGCCAAAAAGGCGATCGATGATTGGAAAGCCAAGGATCCGGATGTCGAGTTTTTCCTGGTCACGGCGGATTCGGCTTCCCAGCAGGTTGGTCATGTCGAAGATTTGATGGTCAAAGGCATCGATGCTTTGGTCATTTTGGCACATGACTCGGCTCCCTTAACCCCCATCGTCGAGAAGGCATATAAAGAGGGCATCTTCATCGTTTCGGTAGATCGCGGCCTGACCAAGCCGGTCGAACACATCTACGTAGCCGGCGATAACCCCGGGATGGGCCGGGTTTCCGCCGAATTTATGGCGGCCGAGCTTGGCGGCAAAGGCAAAATTGTTGTCCTCGAGGGCATTCCCTGTGTCATTAATACCGAACGGGTTGAGGCCTTTAACGCGGTGATGGCCCAATATCCGGGGATTGAGATCCTTGATTCCCAGCCGGCCTACTGGTCAACCCAAAAAGGCTTGGAGATCATGGAAAACTACCTGCAGAAGTATAAACAGATTGACGCGGTCTGGGCGCAGGATGACGACGTACTTAAAGGTGTACTGCAAGCTTACCGGGAGTCCGGACGTAATGACATCAAGCTCTTCTTAGGTGGTGCCGGTTCGAAAGATATCATCAAGATGATTATGGACGGAGATAAGCTGGTGCGCGCAGATGTCACGTATCCTCCGTCGATGATCGCCACCGGAATCAGCTGTGCCGTGATGGCCATGCGCGGCGAGAAACTGAACGGGTTTTACCAGGCGAAAATCCCCTCCAAGATCATTCT